>JAICUC010000288.1 GCA_025936075.1 Nitrospira sp.
GAGAAACAACCGCACGCTGGTTTTCAAAGGATAAGGAGAGTTCAGTATCCGGGGTGACAGGCATTATGGTCGCGCAGTATAGCACTGCAGCTATGGATGAAGACGGAAAGCTTGCTCGACCGTTCTTCTTGCCGTATGCGGATGCGACGTCATCTGAAGGCACTACAGCCACACATCTCGGACTCGGCGGTCGTTGCAGCGCCATCGAGACGTGCGGTAACTGTCGATGATCGCGTCCTTCGATGCACCCCGATGTATGTTCGTCAGCAAGCGAAGACGGACGTGCTCCAGGGCATGCGAAGGTTACTTTGTAAATGGATTACCGGTCTTCTGCCAATCGTCAAGGTTCATGACGACCGCCGTCGTTCGCGTGAACCCAAGAGCTTCGAGCGATTGCGCGGCAAGGGAGGCACGCTTGCCACTTTGACATTGGAGAACAAGAGGCCGGTCCATGTCGGGTTCGCCATGAGAGCCGACATGACTCCAGATTTGAGATTCGAGCAGGCCTCGCGGAATATTGATTGCTCCAGGTACATGTCCCGCAGCGTATTCATACGGCTCCCGCACATCCACAATCAAGGCGGCACCTGGATTCTCAACGAGCTTCCGATATTCTTCCATGCCGATCGTCTTCACCTGCTTCTGCGCCGCTTCGGCTTTCTGTTTGGCGATAGGAGGCGAACCTTGCGCGAGGATTGGTGAAGGGAAAGAGAGTGCTGCGCTTGCAACGATGACCAATGGTAACAGGATCGATGTGCTCATAGATCCTCCTTTGAGACGTTTCGTTGAGTGAAGGAATAAATATAATGTAGCGCTATCCTGAGCCTCAACTCAAGGGATGATTGAGGCCGTGGGAGGAAAATCTGCGCAGCCATGGGCCTGCGGTCGTAGACTGAGCGAAGAAACGCAGCGGACGAGAAAACGCCTGCCGCATATGAAAAAATGGGGACGGACATATCTATCTTGGCTTGAGGAAGGAGATACCAGCTTACGTCCTCGTTGCATGGTGGTGTCGTCAAAGAGCCCGCATAAGTGAATAGGTGTTCGCTCTCCATAGGGATCAATCGTGAAGGATCCAGGAAAATGCCGGCACATGATGTGCTCGCTCGGTGTATGGAAATGAAACTGCACAAGCGGATACATATCTCGTCCCACGAGTAATCTGCCGAGATGTCCTCGCGAGAATGCAACACGTACCGCATGGCCGGTGTAACGTTGCCTAACGGTGAGGCGTCTGACCAGTTCACTGATCGGAAGCGATGGCAGAAGTGCGGGTCCGCTTCATGTGGTTGCGGAACCGTGCCGGGGGTACCCCAAACTGTCGCTTGAAGGCGCGATTGAAGGAAGGCTCGGACTCATATCCGATATCGCTTGCCACTTCCGCCACACTCTTGGCGGTTGAACTTAATATTTGAGCGGCGAGGTGCAGCCTCCAGCGTGTCAGGTACCCCATGGGCGTGTCCGACAGATAATGCCGAAATCGCTCAGCCAACACGGAACGGGACATACCGACCTCATTCGCCAGCGAGGCGATCGTCCAGGGTTGAGCCGGCTGCTTGTGCAGGACGGCCAGCGCCTTTCCCACGTCCGGATCGCGTACGCCGGCCAACCAACCTGTATGGGACGGCGGCAATTTCGCGATGTACCGTCGCAACGTTTCCACGAACAACACTTCCGATAATTTGGCGATGACGGCGGCGTCGCCCGGACCGGAGGCCCCGGCGTGATCGACGGAATATCGAAGGGTGTCTTCCAACCACTGCCCTGATGGGCTGTCACGGATATGGACTTTGACGATCGGGGGGAGTCCGGCCAGGAAGACCTCACTGAGTTGTGGATCACAAGTCAAATAGCCGCAGATCAGCTTGGTGAGCTCTCCCCCGCCTCCGGAATGGGAAATCATGTGTCCTTCAGCCAATACCTGCCGCAGTTGCTCCGTGCTGTCGATCGGTGTGACGAAAGGGCCGTTGCCCATAAAATGCGCATCGCCTTTCGCAAGGATGACGATGTCGCCGGCTTCAAGCGGTACCGCCCGGCCATTTTCTTCGATGCGAACGTAGCCGCGTCCTTCGGTGACCAGGTGAAAGATAATGACGTGCTTCGGACGGGTGGGGAGATACGAGGCCAACGTGTCTGCGTCGGGCTCGCGCGCGCACCAGGGCGATGAAAATTCGCCGTTGAAGAACACCGCACCGTCCAGTTTGACGGCTTTCAGGACTTCAGAGAGCACATCCATATCGATTACTGCAAGTAAGGGGGTCTTGCTAAGCCAATCGGACGCCTGGATAAGCGAGCCGCAGCTTAGCATGCCCTTGCTAAGAGAGCCAGACGCGCTGATAAGACGTCGACAGGCCTGTCCGGTATAGTGCGAACAGAGACAGCGTTGTTCATCGACAAGAGAAGGAGGAATGATCATGGCGAATACCGCGACCGGGGAAATGGAAAGCGTCAAGGCTCGGCTCAAATCGATCTGGACCGCCGGAGACTACGATCGATTTTCACGATACATGGAAGGCGGCGCAAGAGAGTTTTACGAGCGGCTCAATATCGCGCCGGGATCACGGTTGCTGGACGTGGCGTGCGGGTCCGGTCAACTGGCCCTGATGGCGGCGAAAGAGGGCCTCCAGGTGACCGGCGTGGATATCGCCGGCAATGTAGTCGAGCGGGCACGGGTCCGTGCGCAAGCGGAGGGAGTGAGGGTTCGTTTCGAGGAAGCCGATGCCGAGGCGCTTCCGTTCGACGACGCGAGTTTCGACGTCGTGACGAGTCTGATCGGCGCGATGTTCGCCCCAAGGCCTCAGCTGGTTGCCCAAGAATTGCTCCGTGTCTGCGTGCCAGGCGGCATCATCGCCATGGCCAATTGGACGCCGCAGGGATTCATCGGGCAGATGTTCAAGGCCGTATCAAAATTCATCGCGCCCTCCGGGATGCCCTCGCCGGTTTTGTGGGGAGACGAAGCCACCGTACGTGAGCGACTTGGCCATGGGCTCTCGGAACTCAGCCTCACGAGACGGCAGTACCTTTTCAGCTACCCTTTTCCCCCGTCTGAGGTGGTGGAATTCTTTCGTCTCTACTATGGACCGACCCATCAGGCCTTCTCCTCGCTCGACGAGCTCGGCCGCGGCCGGCTTCGTCAAGATCTTGAAGTCTTGTGGTCGACCCATAATCGGGCCGACGGCGAAAGTACGACGGTCTATGGCGAGTATTTGGAAGTAATCGGAATCCGCCTCTAACACAGCTATCAAAGGAGTCTGACATGACACAGCCGAACGCGGCCAATGAGCAACGGGAACCGGGTCTGTACGACATGAGCAATATGAGCAGGCTGAAGGTGCTGGCCGCTCACGCGCCTGAAGCCATGCAGGCATTCGTGGCCTTCGATAAAGCGGCGTTGGCCGACGGTGCCATACCGAGAAAATACAAGGAGCTGATTGCACTGGGCGTCGCCTTTACGACGCAATGCCCGTACTGTATCGACATTCATGCGAACAAGGCGCGGGAGTTGGGCGCATCCGATCAGGAAATTGCGGAATGCGTTCTGGTCGCGGCCGCGTTGCGAGCGGGTGGGGCGGTTACACATGGCACGCATGCGATGAAGGGAATCTAGGAGACTGGATAGTCGGACGGGTAATGTGCCTATTTCAGGGTTCGAAATTTATAAGGAGATTGTCATGAAACCATTAGGATTGCTTGCATCGACCGGACGGCGATACGCCATGATGTCCGCCCATATCATCGGATTCACCACGGCTGTTTTGCTGACTTGTGCCGTTCCCAGCTCGGGCACAGAGGCGGCGGCGAAGCCCGCGCCGCCGAGCCTTTCTGACACGGTCCCCCTCTACACGAACCTGGGCTCTCATCACAAACGCATCTCGACTCGAGTTCCAGCCGCCCAGCAGTATTTCGACCAGGGTCTGCGGCTCGTCTACGGATTCAACCATGCGGAAGCGATCCGCTCGTTCACGCGTGCCGCAGAGCTCGATTCCACCTGCGCCATGTGTTACTGGGGAATCGCGCTTGCCTACGGGCCGCACGTCAACGCTCCTATGGACTCGGCAAGCGGAATCGCCGCCTACGCGGCAGTGCAGAAAGCGCTGGCGCTCAGGTCCCACGCCACGACGTCTGAGCGCGCGTACATCGAAGCGCTCGCGCAGCGCTATGAGGCGGATTCACCGGCCGATCGTGCCCGGTTGGACGCGTTGTATTCTCGTGCAATGGGGCAGGTCGCCAAGACCTACCCCAAGGACCTCGACGCCGCGACTCTGTATGCTGAATCGCTGATGGACCTCCGTCCGTGGAACTATTGGAAGCCCGACGGCACTCCATACCCCGAGACCAAGATTATCGTACGCCAGCTGGAGAAGGTCCTGACGCGCAATCCCAATCACCCCGGCGCGTGCCACTACTACATCCACGCCGTCGAAGCGGTAAACCCGAAAGCCGCGGTGCCCTGCGCCGAACGGCTCGCTCGGCTCATGCCGGGGGAAGGACATATGGTGCACATGCCCTCGCATATCTTCATCCGCGTCGGCCGGTGGAACGACGCGGTGCAGTCCAACCACCATGCGATCCATACGGACGAGGAGTTCATCGAAGGGCAGCACCCGATGGGCGTCTATCCGCTCGCGTACTACC
>JAICUC010000297.1 GCA_025936075.1 Nitrospira sp.
CAAAGAGCAACTCCAGATGCCCTATCACATTATAGGTATGATTCACCCAGCCCTTGGCTTCCTCACTGGCTTCGTTCTGCCTCCAAAACATAACCGCCATCAGCAACATCAATACAGTAACGGTCCCGATGGCGATTCTTGTCGCATGCCGAATCAAGAAATTATCAACAGTCGGGGATGTCTTATCCATGCTTAAATCTCCGATGTGATTGCGGATCGCTACGATCGAAGTGTATATGATTTATCCCATTGCACAACCTATAGATTGATTTGACGCGTCGCCGATAACATTCACCGACTTCCTTCTCGAAGCTGCGAGGGGAAGTCAAAACAAAAGATCCCGCATCGGTCTTGGGTGGCTTAGCTTCCATGCTCGGTATTGAAGACCAATGGCGACATCCTGGCCCCCCGATCGCATGCTCATAAGGCACGTGGCATTCATCGAATGAGCGGCAAACTCACTCTTGTTTCGGTCCACCACAAGAGCCTAAGATTTTAGGGCATTCAATAATCAGCACGCGTCCATCCCACCAAGGAGGGTTGCCATGCCGACCTACGTGAGTCTCGTGAAGTTCAGCCAGCAGGGTCTGCAAACCATGAAGGATAAGGGCGTCGAGCGAGCCGAGATGGTCAAGAAGAACGCCCAAGCGCTGGGCGGTAAGCTGGTCCAGGCCTACTATTGCCTCGGTGAATACGATGTTGTGGCGATCTGGGATTTTCCGGACAACAAGACCGCCATGAAAGCATCGGTGATGAATGCATCGCTGGGACACATCCAGATCACGACGATGCCGGCCTTCAACCGCGACGAATGGAAATCACTCCTGCAAGAAACGATGGGAGGAAATAGCCGGTAAGAGCGTGACCGCCGTTTTTGTTCTTCCCGGCTATGTGGATGTGAGCGAAGCCATATCGATCGAGAAGCGGTACTTCACATCGGACTTGAGCAGTCTATCATAGGCTTCGTTGACCTTCTGAATGGGGATGACTTCAACATCGGCGGTAATGTGGTGCGTCCCGCAGAAATCGAGCATTTCCTGGGTTTCGGCAATGCCGCCGATGGGAGAGCCGGAAAGACTGCGCCGGCCAAAAATCAGACTGAATGCCAGGACCGACAGGGGTTTCTCGGGCGCACCCACGAGGGTGATGTTGCCGTCACGGCGGAGGAGTTCGATGTAGGCGGTAATGTCGTGATCGGCGGAGATGGCGTCGAGGATAAAGTCGAAGCTGCCGACGTGCTTCTTCATCTCCTCCGCGTGACGGGAGACGACGACATCGTCGGCCCCGAGACGGAGCGCATCTTCTCTTTTATTGAGTGACGTGGTGAAGACGACGACGTGGGCTCCAAACGCATGAGCAAACTTCACGGCCATGTGTCCCAAGCCTCCGAGACCGACCACGCCGACCTTCTTCCCCTTGGTGACGCCCCAATGACGCATCGGCGAGTAGGTCGTAATCCCGGCGCACAAGAGCGGCGCGGCTCCGGCGAGATCGAGATTGGAAGGGACACGCAGGACAAAACGCTCGTCGACGACGATACTGTCCGAATAACCCCCATAGGTCACGCCTCCGAGGTGCTTGTCCGGAAAGTTGTACGTCAGGGTCGCGTTCCGGCAGAACTGCTCAAGGCCGGCCCGGCATTCCGAACAGGTCCTGTCGGAATCCACCATGCAGCCGACGGCAGCGAGGTCTCCTCGTTTGAGTTTCGTAATTGCCGATCCCACATTGGTGACGCGGCCGACGATCTCATGGCCGGGGACACATGGGTAAACCGTAGGCATGACACCGCTCCACTCATTGCGGACTTGGTGAAGATCCGAGTGGCAGATACCGCAGAAGAGAATATCGAGTTGCACGTCATGTGGAGTAGGTTCACGGCGGGTAATCGTGGTTGGAGCAAGCGACGAAGTCGCGCTCGCAGCGGAGTATGCCTTCGCCTTGGACATAGAGAAATTCAGTATGCGCCTCGCTGCTCCGAGAGGCAAGTGGCGATAGTGCCGAACACTGAATGAGGCAGTCGCTGCGAATTTCGATCGACCGTTTGGTCATTCGTCCTGGTAGGATGGTGTCGGACATGACGGTCACAGCCGGCAGCCTCCACATCGCTTCGTGTAGAAACGAATAGAGTTTCAGTGAAAAGACAACCTCAATGCCGACATTCGACATCAGCAGGAACAGACTATGGAAGTCTGCCATGTAGATCGATCTATGATACGTGAAGCACGTGCCTCATTTGACCACGGAACGGAGGATGTATGATGCAACACGAGGATCCCTCCAACACAACGGATCGCGCAGCGAATTCTTCGGAAGAGATTTTGAAATGGGATGATGTGCTCCATTTGGCTCGTCACGGTAATCCTCCGCCGCCGCGCCGAGTAGAGAAGACTGATGCGCAATGGCGCGCACTCCTCACCGACGAACA
The DNA here is from genome assembly GCA_025936075.1 of Nitrospira sp. GTDB lineage: Bacteria > Nitrospirota > Nitrospiria > Nitrospirales > Nitrospiraceae > Nitrospira_D. The sequence continues at coordinate 2,426 of JAICUC010000297.1, forward strand.
ATTCCGTATTACACGTCTGAAGGGAACTGAGCAGGCACACAGCTCGGACATGTGTCGGCTGTTCAGTCCTGGACAATATCAGTGTCTTTGCTGTGAGACAGTCCTGTTCGATGCGGCAGGCAAGTATCAGAGCCATTCCGGCTGGCCTAGTTTTACCCAACCAGTGGCGCCGGGCATAATCGCCTATCACCAGGACGACAGTTATGGCATGCGTCGGATCGAGACGACGTGCAATATATGCGATGCTCATCTTGGTCATGTGTTTCCGGATGGGCCTGAGCCGAGCGGATTACGGTTCTGTATCAACGCCGTCTCGTTGCGGAAGGCTCAGGGCCAATCCGCCTAAAACAGACGACGTCCTACCTAGGGACAGGCGCACGACGAAAGGAGAATTTCTGTGAGCCGAACTGAAACAGCGATATTGGCCGGCGGTTGTTTTTGGGGCATGCAGGATCTCATCCGCAAGCTCCCCGGTGTGCAGTCTACACGCGTCGGCTACAGCGGTGGCGATGTACCGAATGCCACCTATCGTCACCATGGGACGCATGCGGAAGCCATCGAGATCGTGTTCGACCCGGACACGCTGGCATTCCGTAGCTTACTGGAAACCTTTTTCCAAATTCACGATCCTACGACAGTCGATCGCCAGGGGAACGATCGAGGAACATCGTACCGCTCGGGGATCTATTACACCTCGGAGGCCCAACGCAGGGTGGCAGAAGAGACGATCGCCGATGTGAACACGTCGGGGCTATGGCCGGGCAAAGTGGTCACAGAGGTCCGGCCAGCCGGTCCATTTTGGCAAGCCGAACCGGAACATCAGGATTATCTTGAACGATATCCCAACGGATATACCTGTCACTATGTAAGACCCAATTGGAAGTTACCACGGCGGGCCTGAGTTGCACCGCCCTGCCAAGAGCACCGTAGTACGATACGCGCGTAGCCGGGAGTTCGTCAGGAAGCATACAGCGAAGTTTACCCCGGCGGCACAAGAGACTGTCTGAGTGTTTCATAGAAATGACCAAGAAAGGAGCACACCACATGCGTCATCTCATCGCGCCCATGGGCCGGCTCTCAGTCCGTCTATTGAAACGGAGCATTCTTGCTGCCGGGCTTGGGCTGTTCACGCTGTCCGGCGTGTCGGCGCAAGACATCACGGTGACCGAGCAAACCTTTGGCTGCATTCTCGACTGGCCGAAGGTCAGAAATACGTATTTTAAGCAAGACGACCCGAAGAAGTTGAAAGAGGCGATGCGGATCTTCCGCGACAGCGTGCCGGACAAGGAGTATCCGGTCGGCACTATATTACAGCTCATTCCCTTTGAGGCCATGGTGAAGCATCCTCGCGAGAAGTTCCCCACAACGAACGGCTGGGAATTTTTCGACCTCGAGGTCTCCAAAGAAGGAACGAAGATCAAGGAACGAGGAGAACAGGTCGTCAATCATTCTCAAGGGGTCACATGTTTAAGTTGTCATCAACCGGCGGCCAAGTTTGATTTTGTGTGTGAAAAGGGGCACGGCTGTGCGCCTATCCCCTTTGATGATGAAAAGATTGCAGCGATTCAAAAGACCGACCTTCGCTGCAAGAAGAAGTAAGACGATACACAGGAAGCAACCCAGTACGATCGATCCTATTGCTGGAGACCACGTGTCTGCGAGCGAGGATAGTCCTTCGCTCCGTGACATCCCTGTTCAAGGCAGCAGATTGCGGGCGTCATCGTAGCTGCCGCCTTGCGAGGCACCATGGGTTTTTCCCAAGAAGATCGGATGGCAAGAACCGACCGACGACGGGTCTGCTCGATTCTCTGCCGCCCGCGCGAACCGCGTCAGTCGAGAGCCGCATCATCGGCGAAGTCGTCACAACCGCTCAAGTTATGGCACGATTCGCGAGGTGAAATGGACCCAGGCAAGGCTACGACAGGGCAAAGGCCCAACAAGTCCTACAGCCTCACAGCCAGGTCGGCCGCGATCGCCTCCGGTTTATCGCTCGGCGCATAGCGCTTCAC
>JAICUC010000196.1 GCA_025936075.1 Nitrospira sp.
CATGAGAATCGGGTATTTGTCGTAGACGAACCTATAGAGGGATGCATGAATACAAAAGGAATCGTGATGCTCGTTGCCGGTGTCATTCTCTTTCTGAGTGTCATCGGAATTGGGGCCTGGGTGATGACTGCCCCATTGGAAGCCGGAGAGGTCGAAACGAAGCGTTGCAATGAATATGTGGATGAGTTGGATATGTTGAAGAAGTACAACTGGTTTTGGACTCCTTATCACCGGCGAATGGCGTTCAATGACTGCTTAACCAGGAAGTTGGGCGACCAGAAGCAACCATAAGAGATTTTTCTGTCGGAACGCTCATTCCAAGAAGTATCCGGGATGAGGTTGGTCGGTCTCCTCCGAAATATTCCCTGTTCGGTGCCCCATGCCCGCTCTGGATGGACCTTTTCGCGGATTTTCCAGCGCTCTCCTTGTGCTGATCATTTTTCATACGTGGAATGCAACCGCTGTGCTCGCTGAGTGGGAGTTCGTCGACGGCAACGAACAGGCGAAGGTCTATGTCGATCCCGAGACGGTCACCCGAAACGGTGAGTGGGTGAGCGTGTGGGTCATGGATGATCTGAGGACCGCTCAAATCCGAGGATTCAGAAAATATTTGTCCTCACGCGCCCAAGAAGAGCACGACTGTATTAAAGAACGCTTTCGGCTGCTGGCGTTGGAATACTTTTCCGGAAATATGGGATCCGGACACGCACTCTATAAAACATCAGGCGAATCGGATTGGACGCCTATTCCGCGAGGAACTTTAGCCCAATCTGTCTGGAAGTTTGTGTGCACGATGAGAAGGTAAACAAAGATGTAGTGAGAAGGGGTCTTCGAGTTCTCCGGCTTCGGGGCCGAGGAGGGCTCGCTGATCGACAACAAGACCACCGACGAACATTACGCCATCGTGACCTACTGGCGGTCCTTTGAGGCACACGAGAAGTCCCATGCCGACGAAGTCTTTTACCAGCGCATTTTCATCCTTGGTGAACATGTGCTCGGAAACCAACGAGCTCGGCTATGACATGCTCTGACAAGGCGCACCGTGAAAGAGCAGGAGGGCTGCAAAGTACCTCGATCAAGCATTCGCCGATCGCTTCATCAAATTCACAGGGATTGTGCAAGACAAGGACCTTATTATGCACCAAACCTCCGGCCAGGTCTCAATCTGCCGTAGTCAGACACTATTCGCGAGTTTTTGGCCAACCCTCACTTCTTAAAGATCATCCTCGGATTCGTCATGTTTCCCATCGCGAACCCTACAAGCTCCCACCCATTGAGGCCGAACTCGTTCAGCTTGGTCTGCATAGACTCAGTATCGGGAATCACCTCGATGATTTGGTACTGATAGCGTTTCGGCTCCTGAGCCTTGACCGTGAATGGTTGAACAAGGAGCAGCAAAAGTCCAAGAACTCCAAGGCAGATGACTGTGATCAGCCACGCGACTGAAATGCGTATGGTCAGCATGTATCACCTCGCATTGGTAATGGGTTAAGGGTGCGCGATGCGCCAGTTTTGCTGACGCCGAGATCCTCTCTCTGTTTTTACCGAGCTGACTGTCTTAGTTGCAAGCATTGGCGTGAGAATTTTGGTTCGAGATATTCGGGTGAGATCGGTATCTTGTTCGAGCGGAGTAACAAGAATCATCTGTTCATCTATATTGCGTCCACGTCAAGACGGCTTCGGAAAATACATCGTGAGCAACTCGGCAGTCGTAAAGACTTGAACACCGGTTTCCTCAAAGTCCTTGTCATTGGTCCAGAGTGGGTGCCCCAGCTCTATCGCGAGGGCTAGAATCTCAACATCATCCGGATCGCGATGCGCAACTTCCATCTTAGCCCTTGTTATTGAGTGCCGGTATGTCTTTGACCGATAGACTGTGAGGGGCAAGAGGTCCAGTGTATAGAACAAGAAATCCTGACGCATGCCTAGTTTCTGCGCCATTGTTGGGATATAGGTATGGATCTCATCTAGGATCGACCCAGTTACAGCAAACTCTGAGATGCCGCTCTCAAAAAATAGTCGTTTTGCGTTTTCCCCGAGCAACGTGGAGAAGATTGGATTAGCGTCGACGACGAGCTTTTCTGGCTTTTTCGAAATCGGCAAGGAGGGTATCCTCGGTAAGCCCATGGTCCTTCATGGCTGATCTAACCTCATCGGTCAGTATGGTGAAGAGGTCTTTCTTGATTTCCAGCGGGAGGGCTTCACCAACAGCGGGTAGGAAGAATCCGACGATCTTACCCCGTCTCGTGACAATGATCGGCTCTTCCTGTTTAAACAAGCTTGTCGCTCGATCACGAAATTGCCTGACAGTCGCAGTTTTCATGTGGTCACTAAAGTGGTCACAGTATCACATGATTACTGAGGTGTCGGAAAGTGCATGCTAAGGATGCGCAGCCCGCCAGTTTTTGCCGACGCCGAGATCCACTTTGAGGGGCACCGACAATCCCAACTGCTTGCCGACGTCTTCCATTTCCTGCCTCACCAGCCGCTTTGCTTCATCCAGATCATGGTCCGGCACTTCGAAGATGAGTTCGTCGTGGACTTGGAGAATCATCTTCACGTGCGGCAGTTCTTCATGCAGTTTCTTGTGGACATTGATCATGGCCACTTTGATCAAGTCCGCGGCGGTGCCCTGGATGGGACTATTCACCGCCATGCGTTCGCCGAAACCCCGTTGTACCGGATCGCTGCTTTGGAGCTCAGGTATTGGGCGTCGACGGCCAAGGATCGTGGTGGTGTAACCCCTCTCCCGTCCTTCGGCGATGTTCCGATCCATCAAGGCACGGACGGCTGGAAATCGTTCAAAGAAGGTCTCGATGTATTTCTTTGCCTCGGTCTGAGGCACGCCCAGGTTTTGAGACAGGCCGAACGGACTGATTCCATAGACGATGCCGAAGACGACGGTTTTGGCGGCCCGGCGCATGTCTCTTGTAATCTGGCTCGACGGCAGGCCGAAGATTTCCATGGCTGTCGCCAGGTGGATGTCTTCTGCCTTGGTAAAGACGGACAGCAACCGCGGATCTTGCGAAAGATGGGCGAGGATACGCGGTTCGATCTGACTGTAATCGGCACAAAGTAATTCATGGCCTTCGGGAACGATGAATGCTTCGCGGATGCGGAGTCCATAATCGCCTTTTACGGGGATGTTTTGGAGATTGGGATCGGTGGACGAGAGCCGTCCTGTTGCGGCGACCGTCTGGTTCAGGGAGGTATGTAACCGTCTGGTTTCCGGATGCACCAGTTCCGGCAACGCATCCACGTATGTCGACTTGAGCTTGTTGAGGCTCCGGTAATTGAGGATCTGTGCGGGTAATTCATGTTGTGACGCAAGTTGTGTCAGTGTATCTTCATCGGTGGAGTAACCGGTCTTGGTTTTGCGGATCGGTTTCAACCCGAGCTTTTCGAAGAGCACTGTCGCCAGCTGTTTCGGTGAATTGATATTGAACTCGCCGCCCGCCAACCGGGCGATGGTTTCCATCATGCGGCCGAGCTCCTGTTCGAGCTCCTTGCTCAGTCCATTCAGGCCTTTGACATCGAGTAAAAATCCATTCCGCTCGATATCGGCCAGGACCGGTACGAGCGGCATCTCGACCTCTTCAAATAGTTTCAGGCTTCCCTGATCTCGCAGTCGCTCGAGCATTAAGGGCGTGAGCTTCGCAACCACCGCAGCCCGTTCCGAGGTTTGCTCCTGCGAAGCGGTTTCCACCTGGAACAACGATGCCGGGGGAGATGGTTCTTTCGCCTGAGCGCCGAGCCGATGGTCGAGGAGTTCAAGAGCCAGAGTGTCGAGTTGATGGTCCCTGCGATTGGGATTCAGGAGGTAGTCCGCAATCATCGTGTCAAAATACGGCCCAGCAAGTGTGACACCGATTCTGTGGAACGCTAAGAGCGTCAGCTTCAGGTCATGTACGGCCTTCACACGAGCGGTCTCGTGAAAGAGGGTGGTGATCGGCCGCATGTAGGCATGCACATCGAGCGGGACAAACGCAGTCTTGTCATCAGACGACAGCGCGATGCCTTGCACGTCGGCTCGTATGCCGGAAGGGCTAGAGAGGAGACATTGCACGGCGAGGATCTCGTTCTTCCTCAATCCTTCGACAAAGGCCTGGGCCGCCGACTCACTCTCAATCGTTTCAATAGAAGCTGGATGAATAGGTGTCTGCGGCGACGTGGGTTGGACGGACTTCAACAATGACGTGAATTCCAGCTCGCGGAGTAACTCCGCGAGCTGGTCGCCGTGCGGCGGCGTAGCTTGTAGAGCCTCTATATCGGATTCGACTGGGCAATCAGTTTGGATCATAGCCAGGCGGCGGCTCAGTCTGGCGTTGTCGGCCTGCTCGATCAACATGGTTTTGGTCCGGGCCGGCACCACTTCCTCCACGCGTCGGAGCAGCTCCTCGATCGTCCTAAACTGAGTGATCAGCTTCGTCGCCGTTTTTTCCCCAATCCCCTTCACCCCGGGAATGTTGTCGATGGTATCACCCATGAGACCCATGATCTCGGGAACCAGGGCCGGTTCAACTCCGAACCGTTCTCGACATTCCTGCTCACCGATCCATTTCTCCTTGACCGGATCATAAATCCTCACATGAGGTGTGAGGAGCTGGAACATATCCTTGTCGCTTGTCACGATAACGACATCATGATCCGACCGTTCCGCCTTCCACGCCAGCGTGCCGATAATATCGTCTGCCTCGTATCCGGCCAGGCGAATGGCAGGGATCGCCAGCGCTTCCACGATACGGTGAATATAAGGCACCTGCGCGCTCATGGCGTCCGGCATGGCGGGGCGCTGGGCTTTGTACGCCTGATATTCTTCATGCCGTTGTGTAGGCCCCTTTTCATCGAAGACGACGGCGAGCGCATCGGGCCGGTGTTCCCGCATGATCTTGAGGAGCATGTTGGTAAACCCGTAGACGGCGTTGGTCTGAAAACCTTTCGAGTTCGTCAGCGGGGGTAAGGCAAAGAAAGCTCGATAGATATACGCGCTGCCGTCGATAAGGTAGAGCTTCTTCCGAGGGACTTTGGAATCAGACATGCCTGCAGCCTATCGCTATGGATTCCCGATGGTCAGCCTTCAATTGCTTGTCGCCCTGGTATCCCAACGTGACGAGGTGACGAATTGAGCATCACGAATTCGGCGCGATTGTGAGCGGCGGTTTTCCGAACTTTTGGCGCATGTTATTGATGGTGCTCAGGACAGCGGGCTGTCCAATCATCTTGGCTTCCATCTTGCGCTTGCCGGGAAAGTCCAGCATCGTCACCCCGATCAACATCGTGAGAATGCCCTGGCCCGGCAAGAACAACATTAAAAACCCTGCGAACAGGAAGATGGCTCCCACGACGTTCTTTACGAGATGGCCGAGCAACCGAAGCACGGGGTGATGATCTTCCATCCAACGGCGCGGCACACGGGTGTCGAAGAAATCCGTCGGAAGCCGGACGAGGATGAACGGGATCGCAATCAATGATCCGACAAAGAAAACAACCGAGAGCGCGGTCAGAGTAACGAGAGTTTCAGTCGAGATATACTGCTGAACCGACGAAAGAAGCCAATCCATCGGTCGGCATCCTAGCATGGGCTTCTACGACCCTCAAGGCAAAGGAGGCCTTCGTCCGATGTTTGCGCGGTCGAGCCTGATCGTTATCATCACCGGGCATAAAACTTTGGTATGAATCGGTACAAACCGGAAACGAAGCTATGCATCTAAAGGCGTTCAACGTTGTTCGCGAATCGCTGAAAAGATCTTTGCGAAAACGATTAACGTTTAACGTCCGTTCCTAGTTCTTAGCGCGACCTCGTCACTCCCACTCGATCACACAATTCGGTCAATTTGCATGTACTGCACAGCGGCGACACCGGAAGGCACAGGTTCTGCCCATAGGGGACGAGGAGATCGTTGTAGATGATCCAGTATTGCTTCGGGAGCGCGCGCCGAAGGACTTGCTCGGATTCTTCCGGGGTCTTCGTTTTGATATAGCCCCATCGATTGCTGATCCGGTGGACATGAATATCGACACAGATCCCAGGCTTGCCGTAACCGATCGTCACAACCAAGTTCGCAGTTTTTCGCCCGACCCCAGGGAAAGTGACCAGCTCATCGATGGAGTCCGGAACAATCCCGCCATACTCGTCGATCAGCCGACGGCAGATTTGGTGAATGGCCTTTGCCTTCGTCCGATAAAAGCCGACCGGATAAATCACCCCTTCGAGCTTTTTCAGCGGCAGCTTCAACATAGCTGCCGGTGTCCGAGCCATAGCGAAGAGCCGGTCGCCTGCTTCCCTTGTTGTCCTATCTTTGGTTCTCAAACTGAGAATCGTGGAAATGAGGATGAGAAAGGGATCGTGATCCGACTCCTTGGCTACGACTCCAACGACCGGCTCTTGCCAACGGCGGATCTCCCGCTTGAGGATGCGGACGGCTGCATGGATCTGCTCCTGACGCATCGGATTATGGTCACGAACGAGGAGGAGGCTGGTGAGACGAGCGGAAGAGAACCCGACGGTGTGTCTAGTCAGGTCTCCGTTTTGACAACCACTTCTGTCGGCGCCGTTGAGCTTCGCGTTGCTTTGCCTTCTTTCTCACGCTGGGCTTCTCGTAAAAACGGCGGCGCTTCAGCTCACGGAACAGCCCTTCTCCCGCAAGCTTTTTCTTGGCAACCTTCAGAGCTTTTTCAACGTTATTGTTGAAGACCTTGATTTCCATCCCGTTGATTTTCGACTTTCTCAGGCCACGTGAGGCCTGCTGCTTATGGGTTCCAATAATTCGGCGCCGGAGTCTAGCACAACAATTTGAGTTCCTCAAGGCTTTCTGTGGCCTTCGCAATTCTGACTCGAATGTTTTCTATAAACTGCTGATTTCGTTGTGTATTTATATTCGTACGCACTGTAACAAGACCTGCTTGAGCCGCTGCAATAGCCA
>JAICUC010000040.1 GCA_025936075.1 Nitrospira sp.
CCCCGATTGTGGCCAGCATCGCCCGTGAAATGGGTATCCTCACGGTAGGCGTCGTCACGAAACCGTTTCAGTATGAAGGCAAACGTCGAAACAAACACGCGGAGGAAGGAATCCGCGACTTGCGTCGACACGTCGATACACTGCTCATCATTCCGAACCAGCGGTTGTTGGGAATCGTCGACAAAGCAACGCCGCTTCTCGAAGCGTTCAAAGTCGCGGACGATGTGTTGCGGCAAGCTATCCAAGGCATTGCCGACGTCATTACCACCACAGGACATGTGAACGTCGATTTTGCCGATGTCCGTACCGTAATGTCGCATACCGGACGAGCGGTGATGGGCATGGGCGTTTCCTATGGACCGAATCGAGCGATCGAAGCGGCTCAAAAGGCCATGTGCAGTCCTCTCCTTGAGGAAGGAAGTGTCGAAGGGGCACGGGGCGTTCTCCTGAATATTACCGGAGGTCCCAGCATGTCGTTGCACGAGATCGAAGAAGCCGCCTCGATCATCCAACAAACGGCCGATCCCGAAGCCAATATCATTGTCGGGCAGGTCATCAACCCTGACATGGGTGAAGAACTTATCATTACGGTGATCGCAACCGGATTCGAACGAGAAGAGGACTTGGCGGCAACCACGATCGGAGCTGATCGGGCAACGAGTCGACCGGTCAAGCCTGTCTCATCCGTGTTGGCAGGTATGAGCGCGTCACTGGCGGTAGATCGACCGATGAAAGACCTCGATCGCCCCGCCTTTTTGAGAAGAATGAACGATATGCGAGAGTCGATGGACCGGGCGGTACTGACGGCCGAAGATGAATGGGATGTGCCGACATTTCTTCGCAAACAAACAGATTGATTGTGCATATCTTCACGTGGTGGGGTATTGAACTTGAATATGACAAGCGCATCGGTCATTACGGTGCCGGCGTTTGCGGATGCCCAGAGTCGGATTCGCCATTTTTTCGGGACCCGCCGGCATGCCATAGACTACGGTCTTGAAGTGGGAATTCCGCGGAGGGGAATCGCAGGCGAGGCAGTATCGTCTTGGATGCTCTCAGTGAAGCAAGTCCATGGAACGGAAGCGCTGGTCCTGGACCGTGCCTTGGTTTCGACGGATCGATTTGTCGGCGGCTGGGATGCCTTGGTCACTGATCAACCCGGAATTATGGTGGCGGTGCGGACTGCGGATTGCGTTCCCGTACTGATACATGACCCTAAACGGCATGTCGTGGCCGCTGTTCATGCCGGCTGGCGAGGAGCTGTTGCCGGCATTGTCTCCAAAACGCTGACACTGTTGGAGTCTCGCTTTGGCTCGTGTATGGAGCATGTACGGATCAGTATCGGTCCATCCGCTGGGCGTTGCTGCTATGAAGTGGATGAGCCGGTCCTCGACCAGCTGTGTCAGCGATTTCCGGATTGGAACAAAGTGGTACGAATGAGCGGAGACGGAAAAGCGCATCTTGATTTGAAAGCGCTCGTCAAAGAACAGTCGCAGGCTCTCGGGGTGACTCCGAAGTCCATCACGACCGTCAATCTCTGTACGATTTGCCATGAAGATCTCTTTTTCTCCTATCGTCGGGAAAGGAAAGTCAACGGCACCATGGTCAGCGCCATCGGGTTGCCGGTGAGGCGTGGATAAGTCAGACTCTGCCAATTCGGAGGTTCTTCCGCTAGAATAAGGACGGTTCGCTGAATGGCGGCAGCGGCTCGCGTGGAGGATGATGGAATCGCTCATCCAGGAAGCGATAGGGAAACGTGTTCAGTCGGTTCTCACGAAAATTCGGTCGGCGGAAGAAAAGGCCGGACGTCCTGCCGGTACAGTGCGATTGGTGGCCGCGACGAAGACCGTCACCGTCGAGCATATTGCGGAAGGTGTGCGTGCCGGTTTGTTCATCTTGGGTGAAAATCGTGTACAGGAAGCGCTTCCTAAAATAGCCGCCTTCACGCAGGCATCGGTTCATTGGCATTTTATCGGACAACTGCAACGAAGGAAGGTACGGTCCGTGATCGGTCTATTCGACCTGATTCATTCGGTGGACAGCCTGGACCTGGCGCAAGAAATCGATCGCCGTGCGAGAGAGGCCGGTCGTCAGCAGAATGTCTTGCTGGAAGTGAATATCGGGAAGGAACCGACAAAGGCGGGATTCCATCCCGATGACGTTTTGCGATCGGTTTCAATGATGGCACAGCTCTCTCATGCCCGTATCAAAGGTTTAATGACGATCCCCCCCGTAACTGCTGACCCGGATTTGGCCAGGCCGTATTTCCGCAAACTCCATGATCTTGCTCGACAGATTGCGGCATTAGACTTACCGACTGTGAGAATGGATGAATTGTCGATGGGGATGTCGAACGACTATGAAATAGCCATTGAGGAGGGGGCGACACTGGTGCGTATCGGCACCGCCATCTTTGGAGCGCGTCATGTCTAGCCCACCGTCCGCACAAAAGCTCTCGTTTGTAGGCGGTGGTCGGATGGCAGAGGCCTTGATCAAGGGGGTGCTTGCCTCAAAGATCTACAAGGCCGAACAGATCCACGTCACTGATCCAGATACGGCTCGGCTCGATCATCTCAAAACTCAGTATGGCGTTCAGACTGGCGTCACGAATCATGAGGCAGTGGTTTTCAGTGACGTCGTCATACTGGCCGTGAAACCTCAGGTCGCGGCCGAAGTCCTCAAAGAGATCGGGGATGTACTGGCAAAACGGCTCGTGATCTCGGTGGTTGCCGGGGTGCGGCTTGGTCGAATTATGGAGGCTTGCGGCCCGAAGGCTCGCATCATTCGCGCGATGCCGAATACACCGGCGATGATCAGTGAAGGGATGACCGCCTTGGCGATCGGGGCCGAGATAGAGGAAAGCGAGATGCGATGTGCGCGACAAATCTTTGAATCGGTCGGCAGGGTTGTGCGCGTCGACGAGCGGTTCATGGATGCCGTGACCGGGTTGAGCGGAAGCGGGCCGGCGTACGTCTTTCTCATGATCGAAGCGATGGCAGACGGCGGCGTCAAAATGGGTTTGCCGCGGGAGGCGGCAAGTATCCTCGCAGCCCAGACCGTATTGGGCGCGGCGCGGATGGTCTTGGAAACCGGGGACCATCCAGCTCGTCTTAAAGATCAAGTGGCATCTCCCGGCGGAACGACGATTGCGGGTTTGCATCGACTGGAGCAGGGGGGCCTCCGGGGCATACTGATCGACGCCGTTGAGGCTGCAACGAGGCGTTCTCAAGAACTGGGGGGTTGATGTTTGTGGTGGGAAATACCTTATTAGGATTCGCCACGGTACTGGACTATGCGTTGACGTTTTACAGCTGGATCGTCATTGCGCGGGCGCTGATTTCTTGGGTGAATCCGGATCCGTGGAATCCGATTGTTCAATTCCTCACTCGTGCCACTGAACCGATCTTAGTTCCGATCAGACGGCGATTGGGCTGGGGCATGGGGGTGGATTTGTCGCCGTTGGTCGTCATCGTGGCCATTTGGTTTTTACAAATTGCAGTCGTACAATCGATTAAGGATTTCGCGGTACGGATGAATTGATTCAACCAATGGGGGATGCCATGAAGATCACACCGCTCGACATTCAACAGATGGTCTTTCAAGTCAAGCTTCGTGGCTATGACCGTGAAGAGGTCAACCGTTTTTTAGAGGAGATTGCACAAACCGTCGAATTCCTGAACCGTGACAATGCCATATTGCGTGACCGGATTGCGTCGCTTGAGCAGCAAATTTCGGAATTGAAACGGACCGAGGCGACCCTGTCTACCACATTGGTCTCGGCTCAATCTTTGGCCGAGGATGTCAAGCGAAGCGCGCAACGCGATGCCGAGTTGATCGTCAAAGAAGCGGAGTTGAAAGCCGGCGAACTGTTCCGACAAGCGAGAATCGAGCTGGGAAATACACAGCGAGATCTCTCTGTGCTGCAGAAACAGCGGTTGCTCATGGTTGAGCGGATGCGGGCGACGCTTCATACGTTCGAACGGATGTTGGACGTGGAAGCCAGTGAAGTCTATCAAGATACCGGCATCATGCAGGAAGAAAAGCTCGAAGGGGAATCCAGCCCTACCCGTTAACCGTTTTTGGGTAATGGTGCCACCGCTGCGTAGCGCCTGATTGTTTGTCCTGAGTGTCCTCCGTCGATCATCATCCCGATGCCTGATCTCGGTATTATCCAAACAGCACTCGATCGAGCCGTTACCGAAGGGGTGTTCCCGGGGGCTGTATTGGCGGTGCGGTGCGGGGACAGACCGATTTCTCGCTTTTGTGCAGGTCTTCTTTCGACTGTTCCTCCAGGATCCCCCGTCAGTACCTCCACGATCTATGATCTGGCTTCATTGACCAAACCGTTGGCAACCGTCACGGCTCTTGTTCTATTGATGCAGAAAGGCAGTTGTCGACTTGATGACCGTGTGGCCGACCATCTTCCGGAATGTGCCGATGTCTCCATCGGCTCTGCGATGATTCGTCATCTCTTGACGCACTCATCCGGATTGCCTGGCTGGCGTGGGTTCTATGAACGGCTAAGTCCGATTGGAGTAATTCCTTCGTCGGCTGAAGAGAGAGAACAGGCCAAACAAACTATGCTCAGTCTCATTCGATTTGAGGCCCCGGTATATGAACGGGGCACGCGCAGCCTCTATAGCGATCTCGGTTTCATATTGCTCGGCCTTATCGTTGAGCGAAGCAGCCGACAATCGATGAGCGACTACTTTCTTCATCACATCGTGGGTCCGCTGGGAGGACCGCGAATTGGATTCCTTCTGCCCGAACGGCTCCATGCATTTTCTGATGATGTCGATGGGAACGTCGGCGAAGTGGCGCCGACAGAGGTTGATAGATGGCGAGGGCATCTCTTATGTGGAGAGGTGCATGATCAGAATGCCGCCGCTTTGGGTGGCGAAGCCGGCCATGCAGGGCTGTTTGGTACTGCCGACGCGGTGTTGGCTATCTCGGGGGAGTGGTTACGAGCTTATCATGATCAAGCGACGATCCTCGATCAGGCAATGGTCCAGGAATTTGCACAACGACAGAAATCGGACGGATCTTCCAGTTGGGCGCTCGGGTGGGACACTCCATCGGTGCCGTCCTCTGCAGGGCGCTATTTCGCAGCTCGATCGTTTGGGCATCTCGGCTATACGGGGACTTCCGTCTGGATTGATCCAGTGCGCAAATTGGAAGTCGTGCTGCTCTCGAATCGTGTACATCCTTCGAGTAGAAATGAAGCAATCAAGGAATTCCGTCCTGCAATTCATGATCTGGTGTATCAGGAATTCATCGGCTCGATTTAAAACCTGTCCGGATAGTCAAGCCACGTTTCTTTTTCGGCAAGATAGCGTGTCCCCTTGAAATTGGTCCGTGTTCTCATGCGAGTGAACCCGGATTCTTGAAGTTTATCCACTAACTCCTTTACCGCAGCCGCAATGGTAGAATGGGACCGACTCTCGACCACGAATGCTTCATACATGATCTTCGCCGAGTATCCCGATGGGTTGCGATTGACCAAGATGGTGCGGTTGAAATATCGATCGCTCGGATCCACCCCTTCAAGTTGGTGTTTCTCGACCAATCCTTCTTTTTTGAACATCAATGGCAATGTACTCATGCTTCCTTATTCCTCCGAAATAACAGTTGACGACAACCTCGATGAATCAATTATAGGAGGCGATTCATGCAACCTGCAACACGTTGACAAGCGTAGCTTCGATTACTATGATGCCTCCCCTCATCCAGTCAGAGGCCCGTTCAGCTCCATTCCATGAACATTCCCAATAGCCTCACGATTTTGCGAATCCTCTTGGTCCCTGTCTATATAGGCTTTATGACCTACGGCGCCTATGGGTTCGCACTGCTGACCCTACTCATCGCGGGACTGACGGATGCCATCGACGGTCATCTTGCCCGTAAACTGAATCAGCGGACACGATTGGGAACTTTGCTTGATCCTCTTGCAGACAAGCTGCTGCTGACGTCGAGCTTCATCTCGCTGGCGATGCTGCACCTGGTGCCGTCCTGGCTTGTCATTTTGGTCGTGAGTCGGGACATTATTCTCCTCTTGGGGACTGCGGTGGCTCACGTCACCAGTACACCGATCAATGTGACTCCGACGTTCTTGGGAAAAGGAACAACTCTCCTTCAGTTAAGCTATGTCCTTTTGATTGTTCTCCTGACGTGGCGAGGGCTCGACCGCTCTATACTCGATCCACTCGTCGTGCTGATGGTTGGGTTTACCCTCGCCTCCGGGTTACATTATCTTTATAGAGGATATCAAGACACGAATGGGGCTCCTCCGCTTGCCTAGCGCCTGCAGCTGCATTCGGCGGCTTGGTGAATTATTCAATAGTTTTTGACAGGTTTTCGACCCACCAGTAGACTCGTTTCGTAGTCCTAGCCTTCCCGTACAGGCTTAGCGATCCCTAAACAGGAAGAGATTCTATGGCCACATTTGCATATGCGGGGCGGACCAAATCCGGAGCGGTGAAAAAAGGCGAACTCGTGGCGAAGTCTCGCGACGAAGCTGTGGACCAACTACGCAGACAAAGCGTAGTAGTGACAAGTCTCGAGGAGAAGGCGGGCAAAGAGGGATTCAGCTTTAAACTCGGAAGTGGAGTGAGCGAAAAGGACTTGGTTGTTTTTACCAGACAATTCGGGACCATGATCAATGCCGGTTTGCCCTTGATTCAATGCTTGGAAATCTTATCGACGCAATCGGAAAATGCGGCTCTGAGAAAATCCGTGGGCGAGATAAAAGTCCAGGTGGAGGGAGGTTCGACGTTTTCAGATGCCCTCCGCAAACACCCCAAAATCTTTGATGACCTGTACGTCAATATGGTCCATGCCGGTGAAGTCGGGGGATTGCTGGACACCATTCTTGGCCGTCTCTCTAAGCACATCGAGAAGGCGATGAAGTTGAAGGGGCAAATCAAAAGCGCATTGGTCTATCCTGCCGCCATCGTCGGCATTGCCGGTATTGTGATTACAGTCCTGATGATTTGGGTTATCCCTGTATTTGAAAAAATGTTTAAAGAAATGTCCGGCGGGAAGATGGCGCTTCCAGGACCGACACAGCTTGTCATCGATATGAGTAATTTCGCCCAAGGAAATTGGTACATCATCCTGGGGGTGATCGTGGCGATCGTGGTGGCGGTCAAAAAATACTATGCGACTCCACAAGGCAAGTTGGCCATCGATAAGCTCTTGCTGAAACTGCCGGTGTTTGGAGACCTCATCCGAAAAGCGTCGGTCGCGAAATTTACGCGGACGCTGGGGACTCTGCTGGCGAGCGGTGTTCCGCTGCTGGAAGCCTTGACGATTTGCGCGAAGACTTCCGGAAACAAAGTGGTGGAGGGAGCGCTCCTTGACGCCAAAGTCAGTATCAGTGGAGGAAAGACGATCGCTGAACCGCTCGCCAAAAGCGGGACATTCCCCAAGATGGTGACTCACATGATATCGGTCGGGGAATCAACGGGCGCGCTGGATAGCATGCTTGGGAAAATCGCCGATTTCTATGAGGATGAGGTGGACCAGGCCGTGACGAATCTCACCGCCCTCTTGGAGCCGATGATGATGGTGTTCTTGGGTGTCACCGTCGGATTTATCGTGGTCGCGATGTATCTGCCGATCTTTACGATGGCGTCCGCGATCGGGTAAACAAATCGACGATTCGATCTTGGAAACGGCTTCCTCACTTCAGATGAAGGATATGAAGCCGACGACTTCTCGAAGAGTCCTCCTTCATCGCTACGATAACGAGCGACGCATTTCCCATAACATAGCGGGGTTGGTCTGCACTTCCACGGAGTCGGCCGCCGTGGTGATGAAGGCCATCTTATAGTCAGGGTTTCGTTTCGTGGGAAATATCAAAACCAGAATTTACTGGTTGATGGGATGGCGAGTTGTCCTCGTTACGCTTCTCTTGGGGTTGTCCCTCGCGTTCGAGGTTACAAAGGGAGAACGCGTTGAAACGTTCTACGCCCTGATCATCTTCACGTATGCCGTCACGATTCTCTACGCGTTTTTGTTCCGAAGGCTCACTACCCCTCAAGTTCTCGTGCAATTTGCGTGGGCGCAGATTGCCGTCGATTTTTTGCTCGAGACGATATTAATCGCAAGGACGGGCGGTATTGGAAGCCCGTTTGCCGTGCTCTATGTCATCAGTGTGACGGTTGCAAGTTTGGTCCCGCGCCGCCGTGTCGGTCTATTGACGGCCAGCCTCTGCATCATCCTGTTTGGGATTGTGACCAACGTGCAGCTCTACGGCCTTGCTGAAGCATGGGGATGGTTGCCTCGCGCGAGCCTCAGCGCCGCTGAGACGCTCCATGCGTTCGGTGTCTATGGTCTGGCGTTCCTGGTCGTCGGTTTTTTGAGCGGAGCCCTTGCGGACCAACTTCTTCTGGCAGATCAATCGATCCGTGAAAAAGAACAGGGATTGAGCCGCCTTCAGGCTTTTCATGAGAATATCGTTCGCAGCATCAGCAGCGGTGTCTTTACGACCGATGAGAAGGGCCACATTACCTCGTTCAATCCTGCGGCGCAGGAAGCCACAGGCTACAGTCTTGAGCAAGTAGAGGGACGTCCTTGGCGGGAAGTATTTAACTGGCATCCCAGTCAGCAAGATGCCGATCGCATGCAGGATGTGTCTGCCAACATGCGGTTCGAAGTCGAGTGCAAGCGGGCCGGCGGCAATCGGTTGGTTCTTGGCATGACGCTCTCACCGTTGCAGGAGCAGGGTAAAAAAACCGGCTTGGTCGGAGTGTTCAAAGATCTTACTCAGATCCGTGATCTGGAAGAAGAAATGCACCGGAAAGAGTGGTTGGCCAGTCTGGGTGAGATGTCGGCTGGGATGGCGCACGAAATAAGGAATCCCTTAGGTGCATTGGCCGGAGCGATGCAAATGCTTCGAAAAGATCTTGAAGCCGATGAGACCAGTCAACGACTGATTGAGATCGCAGTTCGTGAAGCCACCAGACTGGATGCCATTATCACCGAGTTTCTTCAATATGCCAGGCCGCCTGCACTGAATTTGGCGGAGTACGATTTAAACAAAGTCCTTGCTGAGACTCTTGATCTGGTACAACATGAAGCACGAAACAGAACGAACGTCACCATCGCGACTGCTCCGTGCACCGGGGCTTTGCCTGCGCAAGTGGATCAGGATCAAATGAAACAAGTGTTCTGGAATCTAGCGGTGAATGCCTTTGATGCCATGCCTAAGGGCGGACAACTGACGATTGCAACCGGATGTAGAAAGGTGGATGTCGCCGGGAGAAAGGCCGAGGTGGTGGAGGTCTCATTCCAAGATACGGGGGAAGGCATTCCGAAGAAGAATCTCGACAAAATTTTTCTCCCATTCTTTACCACCAAAAAGCAAGGATCGGGATTGGGTTTAGCCGCAGTCCATCGTATCGTCGATCTTCACGGAGGGTGGATCAAAGTGGAAAGTCGGGAAGGGCAAGGGACACGATTTGGTGTCTGCTTGCCCCGTACGGCGGATTCAGGAGTGCGACTCTGGCATGAAGGTAGAGAACCGTGGAAAAGGTCCTAGTCGTTGATGACGAACAAAGTTTGCGCGACGTATTGAGCATCATGCTCAAACGGGCCGGATATGCCGTGACGAGTGCTATGGACGGCGAAGAAGCCATTGAGCTTCTGAACCGGGAAATCTTTGATTTAGTCATCACCGATTTACGAATGCCGAAGATCGATGGCATGGAGGTCCTTAAGGCTGTAAGGTCAGTCTCGCCGGAAACCGTCGTGCTGATCATCACGGCCTTTGCCACCGCGGACTCCGCCGTCGAGGCCATGAAACAGGGCGCATACGACTATCTGACGAAGCCGTTCCAGGTCGATGAAGTCCAGTTGATCATCCGGAATGCGCTGGAAAAGCGGCGCCTCACGACCGAGAACATGCTGCTCAAGCGGGAGATGGCCAGCCAGTCGTCATTCTCGCAGCTGGTCGGCCAAAGCGAGGCGATGCAGAAAGTGTTCGACGTCGTGCGGAAAGTCGCTGACTCGAAAAGCAATGTCCTTATCTGCGGCGAAAGCGGAACGGGAAAAGAGTTGGTCGCGCGCGCGATTCATTACAACAGCGCCAGAAGTGCCCACCCGTTTGTGGCCGTGAATTGCAGTGCGGTACCGGAAACGTTATTGGAGAGTGAGTTGTTCGGACACATGAAGGGATCGTTCACCGGAGCGATTTCGAACAAAGCGGGGTTGTTCGAAATCGCTGACGGAGGGACTATTTTTCTAGACGAGATTGGCGATACCACCCCGACGATTCAAGTGAAGCTGTTGCGTGTCATCCAAGAACGAGAGTTTCGCCGAGTAGGTGGCAATCAAGACATCAAAGTCGATGTCCGTGTGGTGGCCGCCACTAATAGGGATCTTGAGAAAGCAGTCGCGGAAGGCTCGTTTCGGGAAGACCTGTACTATCGTTTGGACGTGATTCCCATACGACTTCCGCCCTTGCGCATGCGCACCGGCGATATTCCTTTACTGGTCAATCACTTTCTGGAACGGTTTTCGAAGGAAAGCGGTAAGCCAAAACCCATGATCGGCCCGGAGGCGATGCCCGTCCTGCTGGGACATGAATGGCGCGGCAACGTCCGTGAGTTGGAGAATCTGATCGAACGGGTCGTCGCATTCTCCACGGAAGGGCCAGTGACCGAGGCCGAAGTGCGCGGATGGCTTCATCGCCCCGCGACGCAGTTGCAGCAACCGGCGATGCCGCTGGATTTGACCGACGAGGGGTTGGACCTTGAAGGCCTCATCAACGGCATCGAAAAAGATCTCTTGCTGAAGGCGCTTGAGCGATCGAAATGGGTCAAAAAGAAAGCCGCGCGAATGCTCCGTTTGAATACCAGATCGTTTCGGTATCGCTTGGAGAAGTATGCTATAAAAGGAGGTCGTGACTAATTCTGCTTCCCGATCGGCCGCCTTATCGACATCCATCACCGTCTTCGCACCCGCCAAGATCAACCTTATCCTTCGTATTCTCGACCGTCGGCCTGACGGTTATCACAACCTCTGGTCTCTGATGCAGACCGTGCAGTTGGAGGACGCGCTCGAACTTTCCCTTAGCGACCACCATTCGACCATCACCTTGCGATGCGATGAGCCATCCTTGAAGACGGACGCTTCCAACCTGGTGTATCGCGCTGCAGCGGCGGTCCTCGAAGGAGCTGGCCGAACCGTTGGATTGGACATAGTCCTCGCAAAGCGAATTCCGATGGGAGCGGGATTGGGAGGGGGAAGCAGTGACGCCGCTGCCACTATCATCGGGCTGAACCGATTATTGAATTTGGGATGGTCGACGGAGAAGATGGCCTACCTTGGTCAAACACTCGGGAGCGATGTCCCGTTCTTCTTTTCCGCTCCTTCTGCGATCGTGGAAGGACGTGGTGAAAAGGTGGTCCCTGTGCAAATCACAGGGAGTCGATGGGTCATGCTGGTTAATCCGGGGTTCCCGATCGAAACGAAATGGGCGTACCAGCAGCTTTCTGTAAGCCGCACAGGGGTACAGCCGCTTTCGGATGTGCATGCGGGGCTTGGGAAAGCATGTGAGCTCTCATGGGAAGAGGTATTCCAAGCGGCCGAAAACGATTTTGAAGCCACGGTGTTTAAGGCTCACCCTGACCTTTACAAAATCAAACAGAGGCTTCTCGCCGATGGGGCCGAGACGGCTCTATTGTCGGGGAGCGGCGCAACGGTTTTTGGTGTGTTTCGTGACGAGACGACAGCTCGACAGGCCGAGATTGGTTTTCGGACCGAACCTCATCTGAAAGTCTATACCGTTTCAATTTCCTCTGTCTTTCGGCGGTAACGACATACGCTCCATGGTCATTTGTTGACAGGGGCCCGCAATTTCCGATACAGTCTCCTCCCTTGACTGCTTCGCCGGTAGTGTGTTCAGCGAACGAGGGTGTTGGCCTAACAGAGGCCACACTGCTTACCGTATAAGAACCACTAGAGAATCCAATACGTTATAGAAAAACGACGGATCAGGAAAATCCGATGAACAGAGAACTGAAAATCTTCTCTGGGAACGCCAACCTTGCGCTTGCCCGTGAAATCTGCGCCTACCTTGGGCAGAAGTTGGGTGAGGCGACGGTGTCGTCTTTCAGCGATGGGGAAATTCGAGTCAAGATCGACGAAAATGTGCGTGGTGCAGATGTGTTCGTTGTGCAGTCCTGTTGTCAACCGGTCAACGATTCCTTGATGGAGTTGCTGATCATCATCGATGCGCTGAAACGTTCGTCGGCCAACCGTATTACAGCCGTCATTCCCTATTTCGGATATGCTCGTCAGGATCGCAAGGATCAACCGCGTGTCCCCATCACCGCAAAATTGGTCGCGGATTTGATGACCACCGCCGGCGCCGATCGTGTGTTATCGATGGATCTTCACGCCGGACAAATCCAGGGATTTTTCAATGTGCCGGTGGACCACTTATATGCGCTCCCTGTTCTACTGGACTATATCGTGAAGAAGCAGATTGGGGACTTGGTCGTCGTCTCGCCCGATGCGGGAGGTGTGGAAAGGGCCAGGGCCTTTGCCAAACGTCTTCAGGCCAACCTGGCCATCATCGACAAGCGGCGTGAAGGTCCGAACCAGGCGCAGATTATGAACATCATTGGAGACGTACAAGGAAAAAGTGTGTTGCTTCTCGACGACATGATCGATACGGCGGGTACCATCGTTCAAGGTGCCCGGGCCTGTCTCGATCATGGTGCCCGAGAGGTGATGACGGCCTGCACCCATGCTGTGCTGTCGGGGCCGGCTCTGGAACGATTACAGGCGTCGTGCCTCTCACAAGTAGTGGTAACCAATACGATTCCGCTGCGAGGAAAAGAGTTGGCCTGTCCGAAGTTGCACCAATTGTCGGTGGCGCCTCTATTGGGAGAGGCCATCAGACGAATTCATGAAGACGAGTCAGTGAGTTCACTATTCGCCTAGGCTTATCGACTGGACGCTGCGTAGGAGACGGAGGAAGATCATGAAATTCGATTTGACAGTGGCAGTAAGAGAACAAGTGGGGAAAGGAGCCGCGCGGTCTATGCGGCGGGCTGGAAAAATTCCGGCCGTGCTCTACGGCCAAGGGGAATGTCTTCTGCTGACCGTCAATCCGGAGGAACTAGTCAAGATCCTCAAGTCTCATGCGGGCAGCACCGCGCTGATTTCGCTCACGGTGAACGGAGCACAGTCCAAGCAGGATCGCACGGCCCTCTTACGCGACTATCAAATCGATCCGGTGACCGGAGCCGTCCTGCACGCGGACCTCTTTGAGATTTCCATGAGCAAGCCGATTCGGGTGAAAGTTCCCATCAAGGTCACAGGAGGGATCCCAGCCGGTGTCAAGGAGGGGGGCGTACTGCACCATAATATGCGCGATGTGCACGTCGAATGTCTTCCAGCCGCTCTGCCTGATCATATAGAAGTCGATGCGTCGGCCTTGACCATCGGCAGCGGCATTCATGTGAAAGAAATCGGAGCGCGTGAAGGCGTCCGTTTCTTGGATGATGCCGATCAAATGGTGGTCAGCGTCGCGGCACCGATGTCGGATGCCAAACTCGAAGCGTTGCTCACCAGCGGTGCTGGAGCGGCGGGCGAGCCGGAGGTCATGACGAAAGGCAAGGAAGTAGCTGGGGCTGAGGGAACCGGCGCCGAGCCGGCCAAAGCAGGTGCCGCGGCGCCTGCCGGTGAAGCGGCGAAGGGCGGCGAGAAGAAAGAGGCCGCAGCCGCTCCCAAGGCTGAAAAGAAGGAAGCTGAAAAGAAGAAGTAACGTTGCACCTGCTCGTTGGACTGGGCAACCCCGGAAAAGCCTACGCCCAGACCCGTCACAATGTCGGCATGTGGGTCATCGAGCGGGCGGCCGCTCGATGGTCGATTCGACTCTCCCCGCGCGGCACAGCTCAACGAGGTTCCGGGCGGCTGGGAGGAAAACTGGTCGAACTAGCCGGCCTACTTGACTGGATGAACATTTCAGGACCTCCGCTGAAAGGCCTCCTACGAGAATTCGGTCTCACCGCCAACGAACTTATCATCGTGCACGATGATCTGGATTTAGAGCCTGGCCGGCTGCGGATCAGACTTGCCGGTGGCCATGGGGGACACAACGGCATCAAATCTGTCATCGAAGCGCTCGGAACTCCGCAATTCGTGAGATTGAAGATCGGGATCGGCCGTCCTGCTCCGAGCCAAGATTCCGCCGACTATGTCTTGGAACCGGTGACGGAGAATGAGATGGCGGTCTTTGAGCCTTGCCTGGAGCGGGCAGTGGATGCCGTGGAATGTTTGATTCATCGAGGACCGGAAGCGGCAATGAATCAATTTAATGTCAGAGAGAAGGTTGCTCGCGAAGGGGAGGACACGAACTAATGGGCCTCTGTTGTGGCATGATCGGTCTCCCGAACGTCGGCAAAACGACGGTCTTCAATGCGTTGACCGGGGGCGGAGCCCTGGCGGCCAACTATCCGTTTGCGACTGTCGATCCGAACACCGGTATCGCCCTGGTGCCGGACCCCCGCCTCATCAAACTGACGGAAATCTTCGTCTCGAAGAAAACCACCTATAGCACATTGGAGGTACGAGACATCGCCGGGCTCGTCGAAGGGGCCAGCAAAGGCGAGGGTCTCGGCAATCAATTTCTTGGCCACATTCGGGAAGTGGATGCCCTTCTTCACGTGGTCCGCTGTTTTCAGGGTACCGATGTGGTTCACGTCAGCGGCGGGATCGATCCGCTCCGTGACATCGGCGTGATCGAAACCGAACTCATGCTGTCCGATCTGGAGACACTCGATCGTCGGAAACAGAAGACGGAAAAGAAAGTCCGGGCCGGCGATAAAAAGGCGGCGTTTGAAGCGGAGTTTCTCGCCACACTCATTGGATTGCTCGATAAAGGCGAATGGTTGGGCAATCTGGAATATACAGCGGAAGAGCGTGTGATTCTCAACGAATGCCAATTGCTCTCCGCCAAACCGGTTCTGTTTGTCGCGAACGTGTCCGAAGGGAACAATGCGGACGAAGCCATGGTGCAAACTGTGCGCGAGTTCGCTGCGAAGCGCGGTGCCCGGGTCGTGACCATCTGCGGACAGCTGGAGGCCGAGCTGTCGTCATTGCCTGAGAGCGAACGGGCGGACTTCTTGAACGAAATGGGGCTGACTGAATCGGGACTCGTCCGATTGACTCGGGAAGCCTATACCTTGCTGGACCTCATTACTTTCTTCACAGCCGGCGAGATTGAATCACGGGCCTGGCCGATTCCGAAGGGCACCAAGGCGCCGCAAGCAGCGGGCAAGATCCACTCCGACATGGAACGCGGCTTCATCCGCGCCGAGGTCTATCACTACGACGACCTGCTCGCTTGCGGTTCGGAGGCCAAGGTGAAGGAGAAAGGATTGTTCTGCCTGGAAGGAAAGGACTACATCATCAAAGAAGCGGATATTGTGTACTTTAGGTTCAACGTGTAGCTTTCCTCAACTACCGCATAGGCACACCAGTCCCTCATCAAGGCCAGGAAACGGAATACCCGTACTGACTTGACCCAGGTCTGAAAAATAAGCAATCCTGTTGCTTATTTATTCCCGTTATCTAGGCGTGTTCGTAGGTCGTAACAATGCTCGACTCGCTTGCTAATGCGTTTGCATTGGAAGGGATCGCCGTCTATTGGGGAATTGGTCTGGTCTTTTTCGCGGCAGAGTATTGGTGGCCTGCACGTCCGGTCCCCTATCTTCAGCTGCTCCTGTCGGATGTGGCAGCCCTCACCACGTACCAGGTCTTCTTCGTCTTTGCCGCACAACTGACGGATCAAATCCCGTTTCCTCACTACTCCTACTGGCGTTGGCAGGCACTTCCATTTGGGTTCAAGCTGGTGGTGTTCCTGTTGGTCCTCGATGGAATCGCCTATTGGATGCATCGACTTTGGCATACGTCGTGGGGCTGGCCGATCCATCGGTGGCACCATGCGCCAAAAGAGTTGTACTGGCTGGCCGGTGTCCGGGCAAGCTTTCCACAAATCGTTCTTGCGAATATTCCTTATCTGTTGGCGTTTCCACTCCTCAAGCCGGTGCCCGCAGCATTTTTTCCGTTCTATGGCTATCTTTTGGTCCTAACCAATAACTGGATGCACATGAACGTGACCTGGCAATCGAGAAAACTGGAGTGGCTCTTCGTCACGCCTCGCTATCATCGTGTGCATCATCTGAGAGAGATTGCGAAGGCAGGGGCGAATTTCGGGGTCCTGTTTACCGTATGGGATCGGCTGTTCGGGACCTATGTCGATCCTGAACAGATAGATTTGGCGGGGCCTTACGGAATTCAGGAAACCGTCCATCCTGTCCGTATGGCAGTCGGGGTTTAGGTGCGACAGCGAGCGGTCATCAACTTCGATTTGTTGCCGGAGCTAGTGGTTTCTTAACCACGGTAAGGAAGCGTAGGATAATTCCGTCGAAGCCATTGAGAGAAAAACGCTGGTCGGCATGATTAGTAAAGGTCACATTAACATTTCCAAGGAGCAGATAGCGGAATTCTCCCGCCGTCATCACATTCGGAAACTCTCCCTGTTTGGTTCAGTGCTCAGGGACGACTACCGGCCGGACAGCGATGTAGACGTCTTAGTGGAGTTTGAGCCGGGCCATGGGCCGGGTTTTATCGGCCTCATGAAAATGGAAATGGAGTTGTCCTCCTTGTTGGGCGGGCGAAAAGTCAATCTGGCCACAGAAAAATTCCTGAACCGTCGAATTCGCGATCAAGTGCTGGCCAACGCCGAGATTCAGTATGCCGAAAGATGAGATGGTCTATGTCGGCCATATGCTGGACAAGGCGCATGATGCTCTCTCCTTGGCTCGCGGAAAGACCCGCCATGATTACGACAATGATCTTGCTCTCCGCTTGGCACTTGCCCATCTCATTCAAGTGATCGGCGAAGCCGCTCGCCGGGTTTCACCGCAATTTCGAGGTTAGTATCAGTATAGGGGAAAGGGTAGGTGAGGACGAACCTTTGAAGCTCAGCCTGCCTGCTTGCCGTTTAGCGCTCCCAGGAAGCCAACGATCCAGTTATTAACCCAAACCCCTTGAAGTAACTCGTCAAGACAGATGTCGTTGTACGGTGGATTATCCTCTGGGTGTTGGACCTGGTTGCGATGTTCACAGAGCAGTTGGAGTTTCTTTACATAATCCTCAGAAAGGAATCCCGGCTTACAGGGCGGATTCAACCGGTCGACGCAACACCTGTGATTGAGGAGGTGTTTATGGGGCGACCTGCGGGATGGATGCAAAAGTTGACGGGGCGAGGCGCGATGCGCTCACCGGGCGCCCCG
>JAICUC010000102.1 GCA_025936075.1 Nitrospira sp.
CCGTATGGCTTGATTGTGATGCATCTCGTGGAAGGTGACTTGCACTGAGCCTTGTCCACGTCCATCTTCCAGAAAAACCTTGAAGGGACGGAATAGTCGAACATCCTGATCACCCATAGTCTCTGCCTGAATACTTCCCGTCTTTTCGATCGGCCTAAAATCGTCATACTGAATCGTTGCCTCGACCTCCCCACTCGACCCTAACCAATCTTCTTGGACCACCAGCAATCGGCGGTCAAACCATAGGCATCGGATCGGAGGACGCGATGGGCTCGTTCCTCCGGTTACCGACGCATAGACGTCGAGACGATATCGGCCTTTTTCTTCCACGACCTTCACCATTTCATTCTTGGCAACGGAGTTCATTCCCAATACCCCACCTACCGCCCATACACTCAATTGAGAAAATCGAGCCAGCTTTCCTGCATCTTTCATGTCGGACTGGTGACCGGCATAGGTTTTTCCTTCGAGAGGCAAACGGAGTTTGTACAGATCATCAGCTTGAACAAAGTCGAATAGCTCGTTCCCGAGAGGAGTAAACCCTCTCAACCGCAAAGCGTTCGGGCGACGGTAGTAAACCGCGCCCTCGATTCGTGAGGCAATTGGAATAAGTCCACCTCGTACTTTCGCGCTGAACAAACCTTTCATGGAATGAACGGCCGCTTCTCGCTGATGCAACAGCACGATCAGTTCTTCGGCGGTCACCTGCTTAAGCGGCGGCGTTTCATCCTTCGGCGCAAACAGCGCGCATGCAGCGAAGAGGAACCAGAACGCCGTTAAAAATGTAAGGGGATAGGCGCGTGTCAGCATCCTATTCTCGTCAATTTCTCCTCACTCCCCTATGGCATGACCGAGTGGAAGGGTCTCTTACTGCGCGCATCCAACGAGTGCTTTCGGGAGCCGCGCGTTGGGCGAGCACAGAGACCCTTCCGCTTCGCCATGCCTCTCTTCACGCCAACACCACATTCAATGCCTCCCGCACTTCCTGAATCCCGATCAGCTCCATACCGTCGATGGGATCGAGCTTCGTCAGATTTCGTTCAGGCAGAATGCATCGTTTGAACCCCATCTTGGCGGACTCGCGGATGCGCAATTCAGCCTGACTGACGGCACGTACCTCACCTCCCAAGCCTACTTCTCCCAATAGTAACGTCCCCGGCTCGACAGGCACCTCCCGTAAACTCGATGTGATAGCTGCGACGATCCCCAAGTCAATCGCCGGTTCGTCGATATGCAGACCTCCAACGACATTCACATACACATCCTGTCCGGAAAGATGCGCTCCCAACCGTTTCTCCATCACGGCGAGCAACAGCGAGACTCGATTGACCTCGACTCCATTCGCCACTCGTTTGGGCATCGCATAGGTGGTTGAGGACACCAACGCTTGCAGCTCAACCAGGATCGGTCTCGTACCTTCGAGACTCGACACCACCACCGATCCGGTACTCCGTTCTGGGCGTTCCGCTAAAAACAATTCCGAAGGATTGCTGACTTCTTCGAGCCCAGCATCCTTCATTTCGAATACCCCAATTTCATTCGTCGATCCAAAACGATTCTTCACGGCGCGGAGAATCCGGAAACTGTGTCCTTTATCTCCCTCAAAGTACAAGACCGTATCGACGATATGTTCCAATAACCGTGGCCCGGCGATCGCCCCCTCTTTGGTCACGTGCCCGATGATAAAGACCGGGACACCTGCTCGTTTCGCAAACCACATCAATTGTCCGGCAACCTCCTGAACTTGACTGATGCTACCGGGAGCGGAAGTTATTTGTTCCGTATACACCGTCTGAATCGAATCGATCACGACGGCAGCTGGCCCAATCTCTTGGATTGTTTTCAGAATCTGTTCAAGGGAAGTTTCGGCCAAAATCAACAGAAACGGATGCTCGATGCCTAGCCGCTGTCCCCTTATCTTGATTTGCCGGGGAGACTCTTCCCCGGAGACGTAGAGAACCGGCGCCTCTTTAGTCGCCAACCGTGGCAAGGCTTGCAGGAGCAACGTCGTCTTCCCAATCCCAGGATCGCCGCCGATCAAAATAACCGCGCCTGGAATAACCCCACCTCCTAGAACTCGATCGAATTCCCCAATATGGGTGAGCCGACGATTTTCTCCCACTACTTCGATGTCACCGATGGGCGTGACCTCAGTTTGAACTGTCTTTATGACAGCAGGTCGTCCCTTTCCAGTCGCCGATTGCCGCTCCTCTTTCATCGTATTCCAGCCGCCGCAGTCAGGACAGCGGCCGAGCCACCGTGGCGCCTGATGTCCACAGGTTTGGCAAGAAAAGACGATCTTGGATTTCAACAATGGCCTCGTTGAGGAGATCGATTTCAGACGCCTATCTTAATGAATCCACAAAGGGAATAAAAGCTGTGAAGACCGGACGCATGAAGTGAGGAGGCAGTCGAGACGTCTCATGTGTCGGCCAATATGACGTAAGCCCGTTACGGCGCACGGCGTATCCCTGACAATCTTCGTTCCAATAGCGTTGCGGTCGTCGGACTGGCGGTCTACTGCCGAGAAATTGCTCACTGGAAACTTTGACCTTGACGAACCACTGCGGTTTATCCTAACTGTTGTTGATAAGATCACTTTACTTTATGAAGCTCTCGAAGAAAAGCGAATATGGCCTCCGGGCATTGCTTGAGCTCACGCTCGTCCACGGAAAGGCGACACTGCAGCGTCACGACATTGCCGCTCGCCAACGTATCCCCGTTGAATTCTTAGAGCAAATTCTTCTGACTCTCAAACGAGCCGGGCTCATCTCCAGCCGACGGGGGGTGAACGGGGGATATATCCTTATTAAGCAACCGAATGAGATCACACTCGGTCAAGTCATACGCATACTCGATGGTCCGCTGGCACCGATCGGTTGTGTCAGTAAGACTGCGTACCAGAAATGTAGCGATTGTCCCTATGCGAATAAGGCGCGGTGTCCCGTACAGCAAGTCATGGGAACGGTCCGTGATGCGATCGCAGGAATCCTCGATCACTATTCGCTTGCCGACTTTGCCGCAGACCATCCCAAAAGCTAACCACTCATGGACACAACCGTTCTTGTCCTCATTACGTTTATTGCAGCGACGGTGAACGGCGCCTTAGGATACGGCTTTTCTTCTATTACCGTTCCCGTGGCCTTGCTGTTCTACACCAATCGCATCTTGAACCCTGCCCTCGTGCTGATCGAACTCGTCATCAATGGGTATGTCCTGTTCATGAATCGAAACAGTATCCCGAATATCTGGCGGCGCGTGGCCCCCATTCTGATTGGTCTGGTTGCCGGAATCGGCATTGGCAGCTATATTCTTTTTTTGGTGCAGCCCGCATGGATTAAATTTGTCACCTATTTCTTTTTATTACCATTGATTCTCCTTCAAGCTGCCGGCATCCGAAGACCCATTCAAGCTGAAAAGGCTATTGCGATCCCGTTTGGAATGGGAATCGGAACACTCTATTCGGTCACCACCATTTCCGGCCCCCCCCTTGCCCTGCTCTTCAACAATCAGGGATACGCGAAACAAGATTTCCGCGCTGCCTTGGGAGTCATTCGGGTCGCCGAATCCTCCCTCACGGCGATCGCATATGGCTTCATCGGCTTCTATAGCGCCGGCAGTATGGATATTATCCCCTATATCGTTCCGAGCGTCATCGTTGGCATTCCACTGGGAACCTATCTTATCCGATTGATGGATCCTGAAACATTCAGACGCATTTGCATGGCATTCGATGGGTTAGTAGTCGGATTCGGCCTATCTCGGGTGCTCGTAGAACTCAATCTTGCTACAGCGGTGACAACCTACAGCATTTTGTCGATCGTAGTTCTCGCAAACGGCTATCTGTTGTTTCGATTTTTTAGAGATCGAACAGAACCTCAACATGACTCCTCGTGAACCTCCCTGTTGCTCATGAGATAGACGCAATGGCTGTTGGTAATACTTGAAGGTTGTACCCTTCACACCTAACATTTCTGCCACCATTCACTTTTACAACATATTGAATAAATAAGAATTTATCTATTCTTACCTAGGCATACCCCTTGCTTTGCCCATCGAAGCAATGTGCTTCCTACAATTATTCACCTAACTCTGAGGGGTGTTGCTAATGCTGAAAAATGCGATTTCGATTGGTCTCGTCCATCGAAACTTTTCGATTGCGATGGCCCAGGTCATAGTTTTGAGCCTCCTCGCCCTCCCACTAGCCGGATGTGGTGACGACGGACAAGGCGGGCCGATGATTTCGTCTCTTTCTACACCAACCGAACCAGCCGACGCTCAACCGGGTGGTGGTGCGCCGTCGGATTCTGAGGAACCTCCTGCCGAGGAAGTTCCTGAAGCAACATCAACAGAAGACGCGACCGCAAGTGCGATTGAAGAATTTGATCCTGCAGCCATGGCGGAATCTGCCGACGGAGAGGAAGAGCCGGCAATTTCTGTGACCTCCACACCAACCGGCGCTACTGCACGATTGACCTGGGATCCGAACCCTGATCCTAGGGTAGCTGGTTATGCTGTTTATTACGGAAAACAATCATCCGGAGAGCATGGATCATGTTCCTATGAGGAAAGTCAATCGGTCGAATCCCCTCCGGCCATAATTACCGGGCTCGATCCGAACACACCCTATTTCTTTGCAATCAGTGCCTATGGAGACGAGGGGGGCGACTCGCAAAGTCCTTGCTCGAATGAGGTACTAGTAGTCACGCCTCCGGCTCAAGGCTGAGCGAACGGCGTATCGAGTCATCATCACGACAATGCCTCATATGCTTCAGAGTTCCCCTGGTTCTTCTTGCCAGGGGAGCTCGTCTCTTCATTGACCTCTACCCAGCCGATTTGTTAGCCTCAAGTAGGTCGGACTACCGCTGAGAGTATACATTCAAATAGCACAGTCCTTTGATCTCTATCCCGAAAGGATTCCCTATGGCCAATTTAGCCGCTTCCCCTGAATTACTCAGCACTTTACACAACAAGGCCACTCAACTCCGCATCAACAGCGTGCGGGCCACCAGCGAGGCCGGAAGCGGCCATCCATCAAGCTGTGCCTCCGCTGCCGACATCGTCGCCGCCTTGTTTTTCTCCGTCATGCGCTATGATCCTCATAATCCAAAGACACCCAACAGTGATCGTTTTATCCTGTCAAAAGGACATGCGGCTCCGCTGCTCTACGCGGCGTGGGCGGAGGCCGGTCTCTTTCCGCAAAGCGACCTTCTAAAATTGCGCACCTTGACATCCGATCTTGAAGGACATCCGACTCCCCGCTTGCCTTTTGTCGATATGGCCACCGGTTCACTGGGGCAAGGACTTCCCGTTGGAATCGGCATCGCATTGAATGCCAAGTACGTCGACAGGCTCGATTACCGAACGTATGTATTGATGGGGGATGGAGAATCGGTCGAAGGATCGGTCTGGGAAGCCGCTGAGATCGGCCGCCAATATGGTTTGGATAATTTGTGCGCCATTGTTGACGTGAATCGACTGGGTCAGAGCGACCCCACCATGCTGCAACACGATATGGATGCGTACCGTTCCCGGTGGGCCGGATTCGGGTGGCACGCCATCGTCGTCGACGGTCATGATCTCACAGCCGTCCTCAAGGCATTCGATGAGGCCGCCGGCACCAAAGGACAACCGACCGTGTTGCTGGCCAGAACGTACAAAGGCAAAGGCATTTCATTCATCGAGAACAAGCCAGACTGGCACGGCAAACCGCTTAAAAAAGGCGAAGAGACTCAAAAGGCCCTTGACGAACTCACGAAGCAATTGAGCCCGAACGGTGCTGTGATTCAGGTTCCAAAACCATCGGCTTCCGGCACCGCTCCCGGAGCCATCCGCCCGATGCCGCCCGCGCCCTATAAAATCGGTGACTCCGTCGCGACACGTGAAGCCTTCGGTGTGGCCTTGGAAGCCTTGGGGTCCGTAAACCCCTCGATCGTCGCATTAGACGCCGACGTAAAAAATTCCACGTACACCGACAAATTCGGCAAGAAATTTCCCAATCGATTCTTTGAGAGTTTCATCGCCGAACAAAATATGGTGGGTACCGCCGCAGGCCTGGCCGCCTGCGATAAGATCCCGTTTGTAGCGACCTTCGCCTGTTTCTTCAGTCGCGCCTACGACTTCATCCGTATGGCCGCGATCAGTGGTTCGAACATGAAGCTCGTCGGAACCCATGTCGGCGTCAGCATCGGTGAAGATGGGCCGTCACAGATGGGCTTGGAAGACATCGCCATGATGGCGGCACAACCAAACGTGACGGTGCTCTATCCTTCAGACGGCAGCTCAACATATCGATTAATCGAGGAAGCTGCGAAGCATAAAGGAATGGTCTATATACGCGCTGGAAGACCAAAGGCTCCGGTCCTCTACGGACCAGAGGAACGGTTCCGCATCGGCGGCAGTAAAATCCTCCGACAGAGCGCATCGGATGTGCTCACAATCGTGGCCGCGGGAGTCACGCTGTTTGAAGCCTTGAAAGCCCATGATCAGCTGAAGTCATCAGGCATTGCCGTTCGCGTAATCGATCTCTACAGCATCGTTCCCATTGATAGAACCACCTTGCTGGAAAGCGGTCGCGCGACCCAACGTCGAATCCTCACGGTTGAAGATCATTACGCCCACGGAGGTCTGGGCGATGCCGTTCTCAGCGCTGTTGCAACGGAAGGCATGAGAGTTCATAAACTGGCCGTTCGTGAAATTCCGCATAGTGGCAAACCAGATGAGCTCATCGATCACTATGGGATTGGAGTGCGGTCCATCGTTGAGGCAAGCAAACAAATCGTACGTGAACAATAACATTGAATCATCGAACGTCCGAAGAAAAATCGTCCGCCTAAGTAATCGCTGATCCGCTGATGAACCCAAACAAGATCACACGACGAAACATTCCCTGTGGTCATGCATCGATATCCTGAAATCAAGCCACATGACCGCACGACGCATCTCATGTTTTCATTTTTTCCGATGAAAAATATGGTATAGTCCATACCGATCGAAAGAGCGCTGCACACTGTAACCGAGCGACGACTCCAGTAAATAAAAACAAGTAACTCATCCATTACAATTCAATGAGGAGGTACGAATGAGGAGAAGGAATGTGGGTGTCTCAGCGCTAATGGCGGGATGGGCCCTTCTGCTTTCAGGAGGCATGGCCTCCGCCGAAGATCTGCCCCCGTTACCTCCAGTTCCACCGGAGTATGCCGATAAAAAAATGCCGGCTGGTGGATGGACCGATGCGAAAGCCATCGAGGAAGGCGGGAAGATTTATAAGGGCGAGTTCAAGACCGAGGTCAACTGCAGCAGTTGCCACGGAACAGACGGTCAACCAAAGAAAAAAGGCGCACGGGATCTTCGTGACCCGAAAATCGTCTGCCGCTTCTCGGACGCGTATTGGTTCTGGCGTGTCTCGGAAGGTGTCCCAAAGACAAAGATGAAGGCCAACAAGGGTCTTCTTTCCGAGGAGCAAATTTGGCAAGTGATGGCGTACGAAAACCAGTTCTCGCATGGGGGCAAGCCGGCCGACCGCTCGTGTTATAAACCCTAGCTGAGTCACGACTGACAAGCCTCTCTACGAGTTAAGGATATTCACAACACGACAAAGGGGAGAGAGCGCATGCTCTCTCCCCCCTTTTGTTCATTGGCGCTGCCGCTCGTGTTGGATGTTACGCAGTATTGGGTGAGACGAACACCAGTACTATCAGCCGGTGGCTCGTATGATTCTTCACACCGTGCTCTTCCCCGGCTGGGGCCAGAGTCCCTTGCCCAGCCTCAAGCGTTCGATGGTCCCTACCGACCCGAAATGTTCCTTGTCCCTCTAGAACAATGTACACTTTATCCTGGTCGCCATGGACATGGCCCTTTTGTTCTTGGCCAGGCTCAAAACAATAGAGATCACAGAAGAAACGCTCCGTCTGAAACAGATTGTTCTTCTTCATCTTGTCGGCGGTGAACTGTTGGAAGTCGGCAAGTGTCACGACCTTCATCATAAAGCTCCCCTGTCTCGGCACGTAGGAATCGACGTCACGGCATATGGGACAAGAGTTTCTGGTATGAATATTTGAGTTCGTTCAGAGCATTGCTCATCCCTTCCCGAACTTCATGCCATTTTGCGCCAGTAGCCCCCTTCAATTCATCCAACCTCTCCTTGACCACATCCTTTTTCTTTTCCAACTCGTTGAGTGACTTCTGAAAATCGGCTCGTGTGGATTCAGAGGCTTTTGCAATCTTCTCACGTAGCCCAATGATTTGCCGCTGGATCGCCGCCAATTCCTCTTGTGCCTTCCGTTGAAAAGTCTCCTTTTGTTGAGCGGTATACTCCTTGGTGGCCTCGATCGCTTCCTGGGTCTCTTTCACAACTTTTTCGGCACTCGCCTTGGATTCCGCTGCCATGCCTGACCAAGGGACCAGACTCCCCAATGCCACTGATACGGCACCAGCCGCCAACCAACCTCGATTCATGACTCCTCCATAATGGAGGCCAAGTATAGTCCGTGACGATTTCAAAGTCACGATCACTAAACTTTATAGGAAAGCAACCGAAAAAGGAGGTCGTCACCCACATACTCGCACTCGAGGAGCAGATTCATATGGCTTCTGAAATAGGATCGGTAGCCACCCCGGTTGAACGGCTGGAACAAGCCCTGATTCAGAAACTTGAGGCGGGAGACGTTGAGCTTCCCCTCCTCCCACAAGCGGCCAGCCAGGTACTGGCACTGGCGGCGGATCCCGCTTCCGATGCGGCGAAGCTCTCATCTTTGATTCACCAGGATCAAGCGCTTGCTGCACATGTCATGCGAATCGCCAATTCACCGGCCTACATGCCCCGCAGCCCTGTCATCTCTCTTCAGCATGCGGTGGCTATGCTGGGCATTACTCTGTTGTCCGAAATCGCCTTCACGGCTTCATTGAAGTCCGGCGCGTTCAAAGTGCCGGGACATGAGGAGGACGTGAAACAACTGTGGCGTCACTCCTTGGCGAGCGGAGCCTTTGCAAAGGAAGTCGCCCGCATGAGACGTGTCAACGTCGAAAGCGCATACCTGTGTGGTCTGCTGCACGAAATCGGAAAACCTGTCGTATTGCAAACGGTGACGACGCTCGCACATGTGCAACGCGTTGTACTGGAGAAATCGGTATTACAAGGATGGGTCGATGGCTACCATTCGCGCGTCGGTGCCTTCATTGCAGAAAAATGGAGTTTGCCCAAGCAAGTAGCGGCAGCCATCCAATATTACGAAGATTACGACCACGCTGATTCGTTTCGTCAAGAGTGTTTACTCACCTGTGCCGCCGATAGACTGGCGAGTCATCTCCTTGCACCTGATGACATGTCGGAAGTGACGCTCCGTGCACATCCAGTTTTTGGGGAACTCAATCTATACCCCAATGACCTCGATCAGCTCCTGACCAGGAAGGACCACGTGCTGGCGGTAGTGAATGCGCTGAATCTATGAGCACATCCGTTGCGTTCGATATCATCGTCATCGGAGCCGGGCCGGCAGGCCAAAAAGCCGCGGTCCAGGGCGCCAAAGCCGGAAAGCGTGTCGCCTTGATTGAGCGAGAACGAGGCATCGGCGGCAGCTGTGTGTATCGCGGAACGATTCCCAGCAAAACATTGCGAGAAAGCGCTCTCCATCTGGATCGGCTCAAACGGGCAGGAGAAGCGTTTCAATTCAGTCTGAAGCCGGATACTCAAATTGCAACCCTCTTGAGCCGTCTTGAAGACGTCGTCCAAGCACACGACTCATTTATGAGCCGCCAGATTCGGCGCAACGGCATCTCGCTGTTTCACGGACGGGCGCGCTTCCTGAGTGAGCACACGATCGAGATGCAAACCGTGGATGGTATACAACAACAATTCACCGCCGATACCATCGTGGTCGCCACGGGCTCGCGCCCGCGAAACCCCGAGCAGATTCCGGTCGACCATGAGCACATCCTTGACAGCGACTCGCTTCTGTCCATGATGTACTTGCCACAGTCGCTGGCCGTGGTGGGAGGTGGTGTGATCGGCTGCGAGTATGCTTCCATCTTTGCGCTACTGGGAGTAGAAGTCACCCTGATCG
>JAICUC010000322.1 GCA_025936075.1 Nitrospira sp.
CACCAGCCAGTTCTTTCTGGCACCGATGACCAACCGAATGATTCTCACGGCGGTCTCCGATCAATTGGCTTACCGTCTCATCGATGCCTTTACACACTTTCGATTGAAGCAAGAGGCAACCAAGGGCGACAGTGTTTTCCCGCTCCATGTCTTTGTGCTGCCCTGCGAACAAGCCGTGTAACGCGATCGGATACGATTCATAGTCAGCGATGCGGCCCTTCTGAGATCCTAGTTCCCATATGAGGCTAAACATGGCGGCCTCCAGGATATCAGCTGGAGGCCGGTTGGAAGGAGTTGCTCGAAAACCGTCGGCTCAGTCGGCGCTCGGCGTCAGCGAATCGGTTGCTCGCTTGACATTCTTCTTGGCATTGGCTTTCTTCGCCTTAGCCGCTTTTTTCATTTCCTGCTTCTCTGCCTTCAAGGCATCTCGTCTGGCCTTCATCTCCGATTTCATCTGCGCTCTGTTGGCTTTCATGTCGCCCTTCATCTGGTCCTTCTTCGTCTTGAAGCTATCCCGCATCTGCTCCTGCTCAACCTTCATCTCATCTTTGACCTCGCCGGCCATTGAACCCATCTCCTGGCTCAGCTCTGACCCGAAGCTTGGGGTTTCTTCCGCCATGGCCAAACCATACGTTCCGAATGCCAATGCGCATACAACTGCCGATACGAGAATGAACCACATGGATAAACCTCCCTACAGGTTGTGTGAACGTGAGCGACGCCGGAAAGCGGTGTCCGGTCCAGAGCTATCGCGATCTCACATTTCTGGCAATCTATTTCATAGTTTAGATTCTGACGCCTGATGGAAATACGGAAACACCGGCAAGAAGTCGAGTAAAGAAACCACGGCCTCCAGTAGGTTGTCCCTTTGGAGGCCGTGCAAGAGCATGCTTCAATGGAGAGGAGCGCTACGGCCTGATTTGCCAGAGCAAATACACCAACCCCACAGCCACCGCTGATACCACAACGACATGCATGAACATTCCTCCCTACAATTGATGATGGCACCGTCTGACGCCGGAAACCGGCATTCCGTTTATGGGTATCGCGAGATGGATTTTCAGGCAACTGATTTTAAGATTTTGGATATCAGCTACGCGGGAATCGGTGACATGGCACATTGAGACCCATGGGACTGTCCTCGCGACAATCAAAGCATCTCTATCGTCCGTGGGTAAATGGTCGGCATGGTGGATACGATGGTGTCGTAGACGAGCGGCGCGAGTTGCCGGAGACTATACCTTCAACGTATGGTAGCGAGACGCAATTGCAATCGGCCGTCGATCGGTATACCGAAAGGCCGGCCGGATGATTGCGTACAGTACACGTACAGTACAAATGACGGCTGACAGTTACGTGACGCGAGCGTTGCCGTGCATCCGACTGAAGACATCCCAGTCGAACTGCTTGGGTGTCACCGCATGGAGCGGAATCGGTCCGATCGATCCCCGTTCACGATAGGCTAAGAGACATCCGACAATGTCATCAGGCGACTCGATCAGTCGGTGTACCATTTCATGAGCCAAATGTTGAGCAATGGCCTTGTCTTCCGGTATCGGTCTGGCACCTCGGAGCGTGTGACCAAGGATGGTGGCTTTGGTGGCGAGTGTGAGCGGATAGTGGCCTGGCCGCGCTTGCCGTTCAGGCCATCGGGTGGTTACGTCGGCCACATACTCGACGAGACCATGGACACCACCATCTTTGTGATGCCGGTGCGGCGTCCGTTCGGCAACGATGAAGAGGTGGCTTTTATTCGGCACTCCCAATGTCCGCTTGAGCGTCCCGAGAATCACCTCATCTATATAGGCATTCGGGTCGGGATGTTCGTTGACCAACAACCCTTCCGCTCTGGCCTGATAGGCGCAGGCCAGAGCCAGATGCCCTGATCCGGCACCCATGACCTCCACAAAAAACACACTGCCCATCGCCGCGCTGGTGGCTTTCAGCGATTCAATCGACTGATCCGCCAGCGCCACCGCGGACTGAAATCCGAGAGAGATCGTTCCTTCAATATTATTGTCGATACTGCCCGGAATGCCGGCCACCTGCACGCCGAATCCTTCATAGATTGCCCGAGCGCCCCGCATACTGCCGTCGCCGCCCAACACCACCAATACGCCGTCACGCAGATACGGTTCCAGGTGCCGCATGGCCACGTGCTGGATCGTCTCTTGTTTGAACTCTTCAAAACGGCTGCTCCCAATGGGACTGCTGGGATGGCTGCCCATGCCGCGGGTGTGCTCTTCGGTGACTCGTTCGATCCAATTATTGGCGAGGCCGAGATAACCGTGCCGGACGAAATGGACCTCCAACCCCATGCGTTGACCGGTCACATGCAGTTCTTTTAACGCAGCGCCGGCCCCGGCAAAATCACCTCCGGACACGAGGGCCACGATCCGCTTGAGCGTTCGGGGTTTGAGCGTCACGCGATCTTTTCTCGCGTTCTCTACTGTTACCCAGGTGTTGCGCGCCACTCGCTCCCGCTCGGATAGTCCAACCGCCGTTGAGTAGCCTGACATCCGTCCCTGTTCGACCGTGAGCAGCACGACATTGTCTTGGCTTTCCTTGTAGTCGCTGAACTCGCTGAAAGCTTCATGGAAGGGGCGCGGGTCCAAATAGATCATCAAAGCCCGCAAGGTGGAGCTGTGGGTATAGAGGCAGGCGACTTTGCCCTTTTGCGCAACGCCTAAGCGGTGGAGGCCGTCGATGACGTCGACATAGAGATCGAAGAAAGAATTGCCGCCCGGATAACAATACAGCGGATCTTTCATCAGCCGCTTGGCCATGGATGTCTCAACGTTGAACGCGCGCGCCGCTTCTTCGACCTCTTGGGACTTCTCCAATCCCGTGACCCAACCGAAATCCGACGATTCGAGAGCTCGCTCCGCGATAGGCTCGGATGTAGAGGCACCTTGCAGCAGCGCTGCCGACACTCGTTCGTACAGTTGCCTGGTGTTTGGGCTACGGCTGATGCGATGGAGGAACGTACGTGGATCGAGATAGTTGGCGAGATGCAAAAAATCGAGCTGCTGTCCCACAACGCCGATCATGCGGGCGAGCGCCGCCCCGACCGCGTCGGCTTTGGCGACCCCCCGTTCGCGGTCCAGTTGGTTCGGCAAGCGGCATCCGACACGATGAGTCTTGCTGTCGACCTGCGACACGCCATGACGCATCGTGAAGAACAACGTTCGCTCGCCCAAATCCCGAGGCAACAACCAAAATCGGTCGTCGCCCAGTTCCAGGACGATGCGGCCTTCCGCCAGCGTGGGCGTCAGCTGCCCGCGTGGCACAATGGCAACCGGACGTCGATAGGTCGGTTTGGCGACTGCTCCGATCTTGGCCTGGAGTAACGGCTGTAGCGAGCCTTCGACAAGAAGCGCGTTCCAAGCGGCAAAGAACACCAACTGATCATCGATAAAGCCTTCGCGAGCCGACCGGTACTCTTCAGCGGTTGCAAACCCGGACTTTGAGCGTGTGATGAACGAGCGGAGTTGCTCCATTTTATTGTGGACGCGATCCAAGTCATCGTCGGAAGCTTCGGCGGGCTGAGGCTCCACGAGCCCCCGCTCCGACGCGCGTCGAGCAAGGGCGCGACCATAAGCAAGAAGTCCTTCAATGGTGACGAAATCCAGTGGGTGGCTCATAGCAGATCGCTATCCTAACAAACGAGATTATGACAAGGATGTAGAGATAGAACGCCGGTCCGATTGTCCATGCATTGTACTTAATCCTAAACCGATGCACGGATCGTAGCAAGGGACTCGAGGACGTCTCCACATGACGATGGGTCATGAGGACGCGAGCTGCTTTGAGCGAGATCGCGCCGACAAGACGTTTAAACTATTTGTGTGATGGAGGCCGCCTCTTGGCGCCATATGCGCAGCAGTCCTAGTGAGTCATTCAGAGGCTTATGGCATGACGACCAGTTTGCTGAACTCCTCACGCGCCGCATTCACAATCGCGGACGGCGCTTTGTCGGGGCTTCCGGCGTCGAACGGCGGCTGAGGGTCATATTCGATGAGCAGTTGAGTGAGGTGCGCCGCCTCAGCTCCAAACTCTTCAGCGACCAGAGTGAGGGCCATGTCGATCCCGGAGGAAACACCGGCGGCCGTGAGGACCTTGCCGTCGCGC
>JAICUC010000316.1 GCA_025936075.1 Nitrospira sp.
CAGGCTAAAGAGACCCTCTCGGTCATCGTCCGCAATGTGTCGGTCTTCACGACACTCTTTATCACGGCAGGCATCTTCAGCGCGCTTCTACTCACGTCGCGCATTACGACGCCGTTACGGAACCTCGCCTCCGCCGCCGGACAGCTCGCAAAAGGGAACGATGCGCCGGTTCCACTCGCGGCTTCCACCCATGATGAGATCGGTGAGCTGACGCAGGTGTTCAACGTCATGGCGCAGTCCCTGTACGATCGGAATCAAGCGATCACCGACAATCTCGACACGATCAGGCGGCAGGTCAGACAATTGACCACGGTTCATCAAGCCAGCGCCGCGATCGCGAGCGCCAGCGTGCTCGACATGGACCGGTTGTTGGATGCCGTTCTCCAGCTATTGGCCGAAAATCTTGGTTTTTCACGGATGGCGGTCATGCTTAACAAGCCAGAGAGGAACTGTACCTCCTTCGCCAGAATCATTGGGGTTCCGCCGGAGCTTGCAGAGGCAGCGTATCGATTCGACATACCTATCGTCAGCGGCACTATCGGAGCAGATATCATCACTCAACGCAAGCCCTTGCTGATCCATGACATCGAAACCATCGCACATCGCATGTACCCGCCGACGCTCGAACTGATACGCCGCTCCGGCGTTCAATCATTCGTTGCCGTGCCGCTTCAGAGCCATGGCAAGGTCCTCGGATACATAGCAGGTGACCGCGGCCCTCGTCAGTGCAGCGAAGATGATCTTCATATTCTCCTGACCATCGCCGGCCATGTGGCGGCGGCCATTGATAATGCCAAGGCATACTCCGACCTAGCCGAACTGACCCAGCATCTTGAGGAACGCATTGAGCAACGTACGGAGGAACTGTCTCAAGCCAACGCTCAACTGCAGGAACATGATCGGCGGCGATCAACGTTTCTCTCCGTCGTCTCGCACGAGTTGCGGACGCCCATGACGGCGATTCGGAGTTTTGCTGAAAACATGCTCGACGGCGTTACGGGACCTCTGACCGACCTGCAGCACACCTATCTCACCCGTATCCAGCATAACGTTTCCAGGCTTGGAAGAATCATCGTCCAACTGCTCGATTGGTCGTGTCTCGATACCAAGAAAATTGAGCTTCGCATGGAAGAAGTCTGTATTCATCAAATAGCGACAATCGCTATGGATAGCTTACAGATGGTCGCTGCGGAGAAGAATGTATCACTCAGCATCGCCGCGATCGAGTCGCTTCCACTCGCGCGTGGCGACGGCGACAAGTTGGAGCAGATTCTGGTGAATCTCCTTGGGAACGCGATCAAGTTCACAGCGCCTGGCGGACGCATAACGGTAGAGTTTTGTGAATCACCGCCCGGATTCATCCAAACTTGCGTCGACGATACCGGCTGCGGGATCGATTCATCCCATCTCTCGAATATTTTTGATGAGTTTTCCAGGGTGCCCTCGGCCATGCCGGCATCACAAGGCGCTCAACTTGGTCTGTGCATCACCAAGACCCTGGTGACCATGCACCAGGGCCGGATTTGGGTGGAAAGCCGACCGGAGGCTGGATCACGCTTTTACTTCACGCTGCCGGTCGCCGGGTCACAGGATGAACCAAGCCGGACAATATAACGAGCTTATGGCTTCAGAGAACTTGCGAGAAGAACCGGATATCCGGAAAAGGAAAATACTCTATGCGCGCTAAGATTCTTGTTGTCGATGACGACCCCGATATCCTCCTGAGCCTGCAGAATCGTGTCAGTTTTATGGGACACGAACCCTTGACGGCGACGAACGGTACGAATGCCCTCCGCTTGATCAAGGAAGAGGAGCCGGATCTTGTCTTGCTGGATTTGAAAATCCCGGATATCGCCGGGCTTGACGTGTTGAAGCGGGTCGGTGGGACATCCGTTCCGAGCCGACCTACCGACGAGGAGACAATCCAGCCCACTCCGTACACCAGCCCGCTGATCGTCATACTCACGGCATATGGAACCATCGAACTCGCCGTCCAAGCCATGCAACTCGGCGCCTTCGATTTTGTGCCGAAGCCGTTCACCGCCGACCACCTCACCGTCGTCATCAACAAGGCCTTGGCTACGGTCGCCCTCCACCGCCACGTCGAGACGCTTCGCAAGGAGGTCGATGATCAGTTCGAACCGATTGTCTCCACCACCAAGCAGATGAGCGACCAACTGACTGTAGCCAAACAAGCGGCCTCTTCCTCCGTGACCGTCTTGTTGCTCGGCGAAACGGGGACGGGGAAAGAAGTGTTCGCCCGCGCCATTCATCGTTGGAGCCCCCGCTCGGCTAAACCATTTATTGCCGTCAATTGCGCCGCCTTTCCTGAGAATCTCCTGGAGAACGAGCTCTTTGGCCACGAAAAGGGCGCGTTCACCGGAGCCGCCAAGCGGGAGCCCGGCAAGATCGAGATCGCCGAGGGCGGCACGCTGTTCCTTGACGAGATCGGCGACATGCCGCTCACCATGCAAAGCCATCTCTTGCGGGTTCTTCAAGATCGGACCTTCTACCGTGTCGGCGGAACGCAAGAAGTACGGGCCAACGTCCGATTTATCGCCGCCACGAACAAAGATCTGAAACAGGCGATTCGTCAAGGCACGTTCCGCGAAGACCTGTACTTTCGTCTTGCCGTGATTATCATCGCCCTGCCCCCATTGCGTGAACGGATGGAGGATCTTCCCAGCCTCGTCCACCATTTCCTCAGCCGTCCCGGCAACGTCGGTTTGTGTAAGCGCTTGACCCTCAGCAACGAAGCACTCCAAGCACTGCAACACTACCCCTGGCCGGGCAACGTGCGGGAATTGGAGAACGTCCTCACTCGTGCATTGATCCTATGCCCGGGCGACAGGATCGAACCGAAACACCTCTCATTGCCCCCGTTAACCACTTCAGTTTCTTTCACGTCCCCCGTGAGTCAGGAGCCCAACAGCGACCTCCTGTTTTTCTCCTATCATCAGAGCATGGACGCCTATAGCCAGAAGCTGATTGAGACTGCCTTACGTCGAAATGGGTGGAATCAGACAAAGGCGGCAGCCGAGCTTGGTCTGCAACGAACCTACCTGACCAAATTGCTCCGGCAGAAGCAGATACCAGGCAAACCGCCTATTTCGTCGGACTGAAAGAACGGCGGTAGTCCTCCAAGGGTGTTCGTCTCTCGTTCGGTCTCTCAGAACGCCTGCCGGCACCATCGACCTCCCCTTTTCTCAAATTTTCCGAATCCAATTCGATTCAACCGGAATCCATTCTGATTCAGAGGCAAGCCGCCCGACTATGAGCCCATCTGTGTATGTACTGGAAATATAATGAACTAATGTTCAGATCCTGTATGGCTCAAGAAATGCTTAGTGCTTGTCATGAAGAAACGCTGGAGGATCCTCGACGCAGAATGGCTCAACGCGGAACTTTGACTCAAGTATCCGATTGAGTCCAAGCCTTGACCTCCATGTGAATGCATCACGATGGAGATACGGAAAGGAAGGGTATGCATATGATGAGTGATCTGACGATGTTGACGATCTCAGTCGCGATAAACATTGCCATTATTCTGTTGGCGATGCTCTTGCGCGACACATAAAGCGTGCGCCCTACGGTTTTGACGCTGAAAGGAAGGATGTGGGTATGAAGGGAGAACTCACAATACTGGCGATCTGGATCGTCATATACATCGTAATCATGATGTTGGCTATGCTCTTCACTGCCGTAGGGTTCCACATGAGCCGCTAATGCGCCGGCGTTTGTCGTGAGGATGATCGACGATCCTCCCCTATTCTGCCGGACAGCGATGCTCCTTGGCGCTGGGTCTCAGAGGCCTTAGAAATGTTCGGCGCGAAAAATGCTGTAGTGCTGCTCATTCCCAGAGACCTGGAAATCCACCATGCAGATCCGCGCGTGAGGCAGCTCGTACTTCAACGGCGCAACAGAAAGGACGGGTACTAATATGATGAGCGATGAGACGGCTATGCTGACGATTTCGGGTGCGATACTTTTTGCCGTGCTGATGTTGACGATGTTCATACGCAAGGCGTGAATCCTGTATCCGGCCTATGGGCGGCAGACTGTTTCAGCATTCCGCTAATAAAAAAGAGTGCTTACCTGGTGGTGTCTATCCGGCGCCATCAATGGATAGGACGATACATCGGCGCCGTGGAAGGCTCAGCGGATTGGAACGCTCGGATGTGACGCG
>JAICUC010000287.1 GCA_025936075.1 Nitrospira sp.
GAACTGCATATTACGGTCACGGACGGCGGACAGGGGTTCGATCATACGGCGGTCGCTGCTCCCGAGCCTGGGTCATCGGGCTTCGGGCTGTTCAGCATCGATGAACGGATGCGGGCGATGGGGGGACGGTTTGAAATCAATTCCACGCCCGGCCATGGGACGCGGGCCTCCATGATTCTGCCCTATTGGCCTGCCGCCGCGCCGGAACTGCGCGAACCCCTCAAGGAAGAGCTCTCCGATCTCAAGGCCGCCGGCCATCCTGACCGACGCTCCGGACTCACCATGCAGCCCTCGCCTGAACAATCACTGGTCCGCGTGCTTCTCGTCGATGACCATGTCATGGTCCGTCGCGGGA
This sequence comes from Nitrospira sp., assembly GCA_025936075.1. Lineage (GTDB taxonomy): Bacteria > Nitrospirota > Nitrospiria > Nitrospirales > Nitrospiraceae > Nitrospira_D. The sequence continues at coordinate 356 of JAICUC010000287.1, forward strand.
TCAAGAGCCTCACGGACGGACACGACAACTTGCGGGTGATCGGAGAGGCATCCGACGGCGAGCAGGCCGTCGAGTTGACGGCGCAGCTCCGGCCCGATGTCGTGCTCATGGACGTGAATCTTCCCGTGATGGACGGAGTGACGGCGACAAGCCGGATCCACCAAGACCATCCTGACATCGTCATCGTCGGGTTGTCCGTCCATGACGATCGCCAGATCGTCGATGCGATGACGAAGGCCGGCGCGGCGGCTTTCGTGTCGAAGGGATCCGTGACGGAAGAGCTGTACGAGGCGATCAGTCGCGCATTGATTTCCAAAGGCAAACGGTCCGGCTCTCTCCGAAGAGACAAGTTGCCCCTCTCCAGCAAGGCCTAGCCCACATCATCCATGAGCACTTCTGCTGCAATTGTGGATCCTCGCATGGCGACTCCGCAATTTCGCGACGAACTGTCATGGATAATCTGGGCTAGGCCGCCGCGGGGGATCCGCACGGCGGCCGCGGTCAAGCCGATTCAGGCGGCGGCGGAAAGAATCTCCTGCTTTCGTTGCTGCATTTGCATGCCGAGGGTCTTGGTATCCATGTTGAGTTGAGCTTGAGGGAACAGCTCATCTTCTTCCTGGGACACATGTTCCGCCACCGTCTGCTGCAATTCGATCATGCTCTGCCGGAACTCCAGGCTTGACACGTCGCTGTTTCTGAGTTCAGCGATCATGTCTCGGACGACACGGTGATCGTCGTACGCGTTGGCGATCATATCTTCGGCGATGTCTTCCGGGGTTTCGTCGATTTCATCCTGTTCTATGTCCTCGGCCTCGTCCAGCTTCGATGCATCTATCGTCTCTTCTCTCTCAGTCTCTTCCGCCTGTTCAAGTGAGCCGAGTTCCGCTGGATCGCCTTGAGTCTGCAGCGCCGGGTAGAAGAGCTCCTCTTCCAAGGTGCTGTGCACCTCCAGTTCATGAAAAATCTGTTGCGCGATTTGCTGCTTCTTTCCGCTTTCTTCTTCCAGAAATTGCTCGAAGAGCGCTTCGACCTTACGGTGGTCGTCTTTCAGCATTTGTATCGCGTCGGCGGATTTCTTTTTGGGAGAGGTTTTCGCTTTGGTTTGGCCCGAATCACGCTTCGGCATAGGTATCTCCTTTCTGAATGTGTTTGATAAAGGTTCTCGATAGACCTACATAGCCCGCAGGATGTTCAAAAAGGCCTTGCAGCAAGGCCGCAGCGAGTGAAGAGGTGAAGCGTACGCTTTGGTACGTTGAGCCTCTGAGCGATGCGAGAACGAAGCTGGAGGACTTTTTCAACATCCTGCTAACCGTTCACGACGGTTCCTCCATTAGGATGCAAAACCTGTCCCGTCATGTAGGAGGCGTCCTGCGATGCGAGAAACACATAACAAGGCGCGACTTCTTCCGGTTGGCCCGCGCGTTTCAACGGGACATTCGATCCGAACGTGGCGACTTTGTCAGGCGGAAATGTCGACGGGATCAACGGCGTCCAGATCGGACCTGGCGCCACGCCGTTGACACGGATCTTCTTCTCGGATAGAGCCAAGGCCAGCGACCTGGTGAACGACACGATGGCGCCCTTGGTCGAAGAGTAGTCCAATAGATTTGGGCTTCCTTTATAGGCGGTCACGGACGTGGTGTTGATAATGCTCGCGCCTTCCGCAAGATGCGGAAGAGCCGCCTGCGCCATGAAGAAATAGGAGAAGATGTTCGTGCGAAACGTCCGCTCCAGCTGAGCCTGCGTGATCTTGTCGAGGCTGTCTTGCGGTTGCTGATAGGCGGCATTGTTGACCAAGATGTCCACATGCTTCAGTTCACGCAGCACGGTGTGCACGGCCTTCATGCAATGCTCATGGCTCCCGACGTCCCCGGCGATGGTCACACAGCGACGGCCTTCCTGCTCGACCATGCGCTTGGTTTCTTCCGCGTCCTTGTGCTCATCCAGGTAAGCGATCGCAAGATCCGCTCCTTCGCGGGCAAAGGCGATGGCGACGGCTCGTCCGATGCCGCTGTCGCCGCCGGTGATAAGCGCAATCTTGCCGTTCAGTTTGCCCGTGCCATGGTGCAGAGGGTTCTCCGACTTTGGGCGAGGCGCCATTTCGGACTCGATACCCGGTTGTCTCGTTTGTTGTTGAGGAGGCCGTTGTCGTTCAGGCATGCGAGTACTCCTTTAACCAGTAACCGGCAGAACTTCATCCTGTGTTTCACGGGGACATAGAATTCAGGAATCGGTCAATACGCTCCCTCCCATACCTGATCAACCCTCCGTGGGGCTGTAAATTCGGTCAACGAGAGCGCGATTTCGGTGATTGTGACTCAATCATGATTACCGGCATGCATGTCCATGAGGCAGGTGAACTCGCGTCTCCCTGCCTCATGTCAGTGCGAGGAGATCCAAACGGATACTGCTCGACTAGTATCCTCCACCTCCGCCGGATGACCCTTTGCCGCCGGATGATCCCATACTGCCGGATGATCCCATGTTCCCGGATGAGCCCTTTGAACCCTTGCTGCCGGGGACGCCCCCTGGTCCTGACTTCGTTGATTCATCTCTCAGGTCCTGCTTGAGAGGGTCAGCTTTGCTCGAACTGGGTATGTCTCCTCTTCCTCCGCGAGTGACGATACCGCCTGGGTCCTCTTCAGTGATCGGGGGGGAATTTTGTCCCATCTTGCCCGATGATTCATGGCCTTGCTTCATGGTTCCGCTGGATCCGCCGACGCTTCCGGATCCGCCTGCGCTACTCCCCGCTGTGCCACCCATTTGGGCTTCACTCTGAGATGCGCCACCAACGAACAAAAGCATTCCACCGGTCATCAACATGTACGCGCACACCCGTCGTATACTCATAAAATTCCTCCTTCGATAAAAAATGTGGGGCGGACCTCTTAAGTCTCAGTGCAAGATGCAGTCCCTTCTCTCCACGGCTTCGACATGCCCTGCCGTCTCAATCACCTTATATTTTCGCCGTGCGGCGGGTCAGTCAGTGTGGACCAGGTGACAAACTACGATTACCGACAGACAAGCTGTCTTGAACTCGGACAAGCCATCCTGTCGTTGATGGAGGTCACGCGGTCAGGCTGAAAGCGTCGGGCCTCTTGTCTTGCGATGCCTTCATTGGAGGGATCGGCTTTACAGGTTTGAGCAATATTGGAAGGGCCGCTAGGAATATACCTAACGACGGGGGATCGTTAGAAACCAATCGATGAGGCGATTTCAGCTAGTGATTGCGTCAGGTGCGGCACAATGCGAGGCAGGGAGTCGTTCGTATTCCCCGCCTCGCTATGTCTACGACGTAAAAGATATCTATTGCATAAACCCTATCGACCGCCGGCTCCGCCGGACGATCCCATGCTGCTGGAGAGTCCCATACTGCTGGAACCGGTTCCGGAGCCTATCCCGCTTGGACCGCTTATCCCCGCTCCACTTTGGCCTCGGATCGTGTCGGGCATTTGGCCGGATCCTCCCAACCTCGCCTCTCCGCCGATTTGCGGTGAACCGCCTGTCCCGTATTGCCCCATCACTGATGATGATTCGTTACCCGGCCTCATCGTTTGGCTGACACCTTCTAACCCAGTTCCCCCGGGGGGGGTAATTCCTGCGGGGCCTCCCCCGATTGCTGTGCCACCTGTCACGGTTCCTGTGTGAGATCCTTCTAGTTGCGCCTGGGATGAGCCGCCCGTGAACAAGAGTATTCCACTCGCCATCAGCATATATGCGCACATCTGTCGTACTCTCATAGAAGCCCTCCTTGATAATATTTGTAGGCAGATATCAAAGTTGAGTTGCAAGATAGAGGCCTTCCTACGGTTTCAATCAGGCCCTGCCGTCTCGATCACATTGGACTTCTTCGCTTGGAGGGAATCGACTTTGCAGGTTGAGCAATATGAGGAAAGGACGTTCTAGGATGTTAACGCCACGGGATTGTGTATGAAACGGGATCATGTATGAAACCCGATCGCGATGAGGCGATTCGCGTTCCATCTCATTTCGAGATCGACAGCGGAAGACCTATCGATCGTGCGTCTTCTGCTCTCGACATGCGCGCACAACAAAGCGATAGTCTGTTTAAGCCGGGATGGACTTGCTGGCGTGTGGAGCCGGCGCGACGCGCGGCATTCTTGATCGACGGTCAAGCCTACTTTGCCGCCTTTCGCGAGGCGGCTCTTGCGGCCGAGCGCTCCATCTACATGTTGGGATGGGATTTCGATTCGCGTATCCGCATGCTGATCGGTCGTGAATCCGACGGATATCCGGATCGCCTTGGTCCGTTTCTTGGTGCCCTTC
>JAICUC010000340.1 GCA_025936075.1 Nitrospira sp.
ATAGAGGGATTCGATCGCCGCCCAGACTTCCCAGTCCTCCGCTCCTATGCCTCGTCGCGAATAGGGCCCATGCAAGACATACGAATCGAGATAATCCGTATGAAGGTGGGCTAAGGAACTGGCGAAAGATTGTTGTACCTGCGTGGTGATACTCGCCCGCGCATCGTATGGCAGACGATGATCCTGACCGTTGATGGGAGTGAACTTCGTTTGCAGAAACAACTTGTCTCGGGTGATGCCCTGCTTCGCCGATTGTAAAAGTGCCTCCCCCACCTTTGCTTCATCATAATGGACGAGTTGGTTGGCCGTATCGATTGCGGTGAATCCGGCTTCTATGGCTTGCAGCACCAGTCCGGTCGTGGCCTCTTTCTTCCAGGCCGTGCCGTACATGAAGGAAGGAATGGAAACGTTATTGTAAGTCGTCAATGGCATCGCAGATCTCCTCAGATCTTGTACCATACTCAGTTCGTGGCCGTTTGATCAATAAGGAGCACGACAACCATGGGAATAAGAAGAACAGCTCAGTCCCTCGCCAGTGCTTGCACGAGCAGTGCAGTGTCGGTGAAACCACGCAGTCGTTGAAGATATCCCTCGCTGACTGTCCAGACATGGACGAAGGGCACATCGACGGGTACGCCGGCTTTTCGGGTCTTTCCGACGATACGACCAACCGCGACGACATGCTCGCCCGCAGTGATGAACTCTTCGGCCATGAAGCGAACGTCAAAAGCTCCATAGAAGTCGCAGAGAAAGCGTTCGAGCACGTCCTCGAGGCCTTCGAAGCGGCCGCCTCCGGTGGGCATCCCTTCCGGCAAGTCGTAGACGACCTGTGGCGCCTGAAGGCTTCGAAGCGGCTCACGATATCCTGGAGCAGTGGCATCATAGAACGCCCGGACTCGCTTCTCGTTTTGTTCTTCAAGGGTCATTATCGTGTCCTCCTTCCAGGAACTCCCTCGCAAGTATTCCTCATTCGACGGTCGGATTGATGAACTCATCGTATCAACAAACCGCATTCGGCACGAGCACGGAAATCTGCCGACTTTATCTATGATTCCTTTGGCCGAGGAACCGGCAAAATCATCAATGGCACGCCATCATACGGTTGCGCGTCCATTGAAACTCGCTTTGCACCTGTGGTAACAGAGGAATTCATATCGGTCGTACAACCACATTGTGAAATCGCTCAATCCGACCCTGCCCTTTTTATAGTGTGACCCATGGACGTGACATTCAGATCCGGCACAGCAGCTGACGCTCCGGCTTGCGGCAGGATCGGCTATGAAGCATTCAAGGCGATTGCCGAGCAACATCATTTTCCACCGGACTTCCCTTCTGCTGAAATCGCAATCGGACTGTACGCAATGATCCTGGGACGATCGGATATCTTCTCGATCGTGGGAGAGCGCGATGGCCGAATCGTGTGCAGCAATTTTCTGTGGGAAGGTGATACGATTGCAGGAGTCGGTCCGATTACGGTCCTTCCGGCTGCGCAGGATGCCTCGCTTGGGCGCCGGTTGATGCAATCGGTCCTGGACCGTGCCGAAAGTCGGCATCACGCCGGTGTTCGGCTTGTTCAGGTCGCTTATCATAACCGTTCACTGTCCCTGTACACCAAACTCGGATTTCAAGCGCGTGAGCCGCTGTCCACTCTGCAGGGTTTGCCGCTCAACATGGAGCTGTCCGGCTATCGAGTCCGCCAAGCGAACCTGGACGATCTGAAGGCGTGCAATACAGTCTGTCGCATGGCGCATGGTCACGATCGGCGCGGTGAGGTCACCCATGCGATTGACGGTGGGATCGCCACGGTCGTCGAGCATGCTGGGCGGATTACCGGCTACGCCACAGGTCTTGGTTTCTTTGGACATGCGGTCGGCCGGACGAATGAAGAACTCAAAGCTCTGATCGGAGCCGCACCGGCCTTTACCGGACCAGGATTCTTGCTGCCGACACGGAATACCGAACTATTGCAGTGGTGCTTACAGCATGGTCTCCGGATAATCCAACCTATGACCCTCATGAGTCTCGGGCTGTATCAGAAACCTGCCGGTTCCTTTCTCCCTTCCATATTGTACTGACTGCCAAGAGTAGAGAAGAAGACGGCACAGCGCCGTAGGACGGACAAAATAGGCGCGGTGTGCCCCCTCTACGTCTCCATCATTTCCAGCCTGGTATCGAATTCATGTCCGCAGGCCGTGCAGTGAATGCAGTCCGATTCGACCGTGAATTCGTCCGACCTGATGCCCATTCCCCCGCAATCGGGACAGCGGGCAAGATGGACCCGCTCATCGTTCACCGTTTCATATCGGGTTCCGCGAAGGCAATAGACCGGTTTTCCATCGAGGAGCCATGGCCGCCCTTGGTTGTCGACGACCGGCAGGACGAGATAATGATGGTTCACATATGCTTCAAGGTCCTGCCGGTTCGTGAAACCGTCCTTGATCAACTTGCCCCCTAACGCCTCGTAGAGAGCATGTTCCTTCACGATCGTCTTCGTCGGGCCCATGGCGACCTCCCCTCGTTAAAGTGCAGAACGGTTCAGCGATAGGTTATGAGCGCACACCCGTCATTCCGAATCAATAGTCACACCAGAACTCATCCACCAGCCTGTACCACACGAATCAGGCCAATGACACCGTCATGCGGCTCGCCTGCTGATGGTCGGCGGTTGTGGATGCATGTCAACCGATCCGCCGGCATGCTGTCTCGATTCCTGTCGGTTCTCCTTGTCATTCGATGCGAGCAGGCGTATACACGCAATCAGCATCACGATCAATGCTCCAATGCTGATCACGATCCCCCAATATGCCCATGACATAAGCCACACGCTCGCGCCATGTGGCGCGAGTCCTTTGTGAGGGTGCCGACTTGATCTCTCCGTGGAATCGCATCGGACGTCTGTGCGTCATCCGGCTTCCGGACTGCGGGAAGACGGCATGAGCCCGTTCTTGCAGGAACATGGCAGTACAAGAGAAAAGGGCCCGTCCGGTGAGGAATGTACACCCGGCAGGTCCGGACCGTTGGATCTGTGCTCCACGGAGGACCATGATCACCACCTCCGGAATGAGGCGGCAGCGAACGTTATTCTCAGCGTACGCTTCGGACAATAACAGGTCAAGAGCAGAATCTTCGTCGTTCCTATTTTTCAGACCATGGATGTGTCCGTGATTTTCCGCTAGACTGACCAGTCAGAATTGATCATGGCTGTCTCTGGCGCCTGCATGAGGAGGAGCCGTGATCGACTGCCCCAATTGACAATGCGACATATCCTGTGACTTCTTCTGTACCGGATAAGACGCCCGGTGGTCCGAGACCACATGGTCTGGTGCAGATGTTGAAGGCCGGCACCGTCTATTTTCTTATCGTGGTCGGTGCGGAGTTTGTCCTGGAAGTCATCCGTCTACAAGTGGTGGCCTTGCATGTCGGCGAAAGGCTTGCTGAGATGCTGGAGATCCCGAATGTGCTTCTTGCCACCATTATCGGGGCGCGGTGGATCGTGGATCGATTCACCTTGCCTCCTCTTCCCGGCATCCGACTGGGCGTCGGCCTCGTGGCCCTCATGCTCTTGCTCATCGCGGAAGGAACGGTCATACTTCCCCTCCATGGCCTCACGGTCAGTGAGTATCTTGCCGGCCGGGATTCCGTCGTGGGAGTAGCCCCTCTCGGCGCGCTCGGTGTGTTGACCGTCATGCCGTTTCTCGTCGGGTATCGATGGGAACGCTGATTCGATTCTTCGTTCATTTTTGAATTGAGGATCTCACGGGACGAAAACGTGACTGAGTAGATGAAGGAGTCCTCCATGACTTGCCGCAGACCCTGTGCGTGGTGTGCCCTGGCACTGTTCATC
>JAICUC010000048.1 GCA_025936075.1 Nitrospira sp.
AAATGCCGGCAAGGGCGTCATATCGATCGACGGCAGGATGATCGAACGGCTGCACCTCGCACAGGCCGAAAGGTTGCTGGCGCGGGCGGGAAAACTGGATAGGAACGCATGAGACTCTACAGGTTTCTCAGCGGACCGGACGATCCCACAAGCATCTGGCAGAAGGGCGGGCTGAAGAGAGGATCACCTTCGATGATCTAGTTGCGCAGCCCAGGAAGGTCATCTCCTCGCCAACTTGGAGCGGCATCGAATCGGAAAAGGTCTCCTACACCGGGAGCTATATCAACGTCCAGGAGCTGATTCCCTGGCGGACCCTGACGGGACGCCAACAACTTTACCAGGATCATCCGTGGATGCGCCTCTTCGGCGAGCAGGTCTGCGTCTACAAGCCGCCCGTGGATACCCGATCCGTTGAAGCGTTTCGTCGCCACATGAAAGACAGCGATAGGAATTTCCTCGTCGTCAGTTGGATCACCCCTCACCAGAAGTGGGGAATCCACACGACTTACAGCGAGACGAGTCCGATGCTCACCCTGTCCCGAGGTGGTCCGATCGTCTGGCTGGCGGAGGTGGAAGCCAGAGAAGCGGGTATCCGGGACAACGATTGGATCGAGGTCGTCAATGCCAATGGCGCATTGGTGGCGCGGGCAATTCTCAGCCAGCGGATACCGCACGGAGTGGCGATGATGTATCACGCGCAGGACAAGATCATCAACATGCCGCTGGCTCCGGCCACGGGCCGGCGCGGAGGCATTCACAACAGCCTGACAAGGATCATCATGAAGCCGACCCACATGATCGGTGGGTACGCGCATTTGGCCTATGGTTACAATTACTATGGAACGGTCGGGACCAACCGGGACGAGATGGTCGTGGTGCGGAGGCTCGATCGTGTCACATGGGACGCCGATCCCGTTGCGACCCAGCATCCGAGCGATGTGAGCCGTTCATCGATGGAGGTCTTATGAGAGTCCGCGCACAGGTGGCCATGGTTATGAACCTTGATAAATGCATCGGCTGTCACACCTGCTCCATTACCTGCAAGAACGTGTGGACGTCGCGTGAAGGCATGGAATACGTCTGGTTCAACAATGTCGAAACCAAGCCGGGCGTCGGCTATCCACACGAATGGGAAAACCAGGAGCGTTGGAACGGCGGTTGGGAACGTAAGGACAACGGCACGATCAAGCCGAAACAGGGCGCGCGTTGGCAAATTCTCACCAACATTTTCTCGAACCCCAACTTGCCGCAGCTCGACGATTATTACGAGCCATTTACCTTCGACTACAACACACTCCAGCACGCACCGGAAGGATCGACGGTGCCTACCGCCCGGCCGATGTCCATCATCACCGGGGAGGTCAAGGACAAGATCGAGTGGGGACCGAATTGGGATGACGATCTTGGCGGCGAATCAGCGGAGCGTCTCAAGGACGTCAATGCCGATGGAATCGATCCGGATCGCCTGGCCGCATTCGAAAATACTTTTCTGTTCTACCTCCCGCGGATTTGCGAGCATTGTCTGAATCCCACCTGCGTCGCGTCTTGTCCGTCCGGTTCGATCTATAAACGCGAAGAGGATGGCATTGTGCTGGTGGACCAGGATAAGTGTCGTGGCTGGCGGATGTGCGTCAGTGGCTGTCCTTATAAGAAGATTTATTATAACTGGCACACAGGCAAAGCCGAAAAATGCACCTTTTGTTATCCGCGCATCGAATCCGGCCAGCCGACCATTTGTTCGGAGACCTGCGTCGGTCGCCTGCGATACCTGGGAGTCCTCCTTTACGATGCGGATCGCATCGAACAATCGGCGAGTGTCGAACAGGAACAGGATCTGTATGAGGCTCAACTTGGACTGTTTCTCGACCCCAAGGATCCGGCTGTGCAGGCGCAGGCGAGACAGGACGGAATTTCCGACAATTGGCTGGAGGCGGCCAAGCGGTCCCCGGTCTATAAGCTGGCGGTCGAGTGGCGTCTCGCGTTTCCGCTCCATCCCGAATACCGAACGTTGCCCATGGTGTGGTACATACCGCCGCTCTCACCGGTTTCGAATTCAGTCAAGACGGCGCATGCTGAGACGGACGAGCTTCCCGACAGCTCTTCGCTCCGGATCCCCGTGCGCTACCTCGCACATCTCCTGACGGCTGGAAAGGAAGAGCCCATCGTTCGCGCGTTGGATCGACTGCTTGCGATGCGCCGCTACATGCGAAAGAAAGACATGGGGGGCGACGCAGTCATGTCGCTGCCACGGGTGGGGTTGAGCGAAAACCAGATTGAGGAAATGTACAGATATCTCGCGATCGCTGATTATGAGGACCGTTACGTCATTCCAACCAGCCATCAGGAGGCCCTGTCACACAGCTTCGATGACCAGGGCTCTTGCGGCTTCTCCGCCGACAGCCGATTTTCCGAGGGGGTGACGGGGGCCAGCCTGTTCGCCGGTAAAGAACGGTCGAACGCACAACTTATCAGCGTGGATGAGATCCGGAGAGGGAACCGCAGGCCGTGAGAATCTATAAGGTCATCACCCTGCTCTTGACCTATCCCGAACAGGACTGGCTGCAGTCAATCGGCGAGTTGCGAGCGATGGTGGCCGCCGAGACCGGGCGAGGCCGGCATGCGGGGCGTCGGCTCGACCAGTTGTTGCTCTATCTCGAACGCGGGCGATTGATTGATTTGCAGGAAGCCTATGTCGAAACATTCGATCGCAATCCGGCCCATTCGTTGTTGATCTTCGAACATACCATGGGAGAATCCCGGGAGAGAGGCGCCGCTATGGCTCGCCTTGTTGAGGAGTACCGTCAGGCCGGATTGGAGGTGACCAGTAACGAGTTGCCAGATTTTCTTCCGGTGTTCCTCGAGTTCCTGTCCCTAATTTCGCCGGAGGAGGCGCAAGAGCGACTGGTCGGCATCGAAGATGTTGTGGAGTCCCTGCATAGCCGGCTCGATGATGTCCGTTCTCCCTACGCCGGGGCCTTCGACGCCCTGACGGCGCTGACTTCCGGCTCCCCGTTGTCCGGAGTCTCGTCCCCGATTCGCAGCATGAAGCGTTTTTTTCGGCGGAAGCAGTCCGGGATCCGAATGGGAGTGCCGGGAACGTTGACGAAAGAACCGCCTGGCCGCGACGGTCATCGCGAGACCTGAAGCGATTCGAGACGATGAGGATGGACATGGCCAATCTTCACGAATTCTTCTTTCAAATTTACCCATACATCGCCGGCTCCGTGTTTCTCCTGGGCAGTGTGCTGCGCTTTGAGCGAGGCCAGTATACCTGGACCAGCGATTCAAGCGAGTTGCTCAGGCGCGGAACGCTCCGATTCGGCAGTAACCTCTTCCACATCGGCGTGTTGTTCCTCTTCATGGGACATGTTATCGGCATCCTCATGCCGGAGGTGTTTGGAATCATGGGCATCGGCCTGCGGGGCCATCAGTTGACGGCTATGATCAGCGGTGGACTCTTCGGATTCGCCTGCTTGGTCGGACTCGTCATGCTCATCCATCGGCGCATGACGGAGCCGAGAATCCGCGCGACCACGCGCGTGATGGATCTGGTCGTGCTGATATGGATTCTCATCACCCTGTCTTTCGGTTTGTGCACACTGTATTTTTCTGCTCAGGAGCTGTCAGGAAGCAACCTGATACCGTTGTCCCAATGGGCCCGTCATATTATGACATTTCATGGCGGCGCCGCTTCGTTCGCGATGGAGCTGCCGCTGGTCTATCAAATTCATATGGTATTAGGGATGACGCTGTTTGCTCTCATCCCGTTCAGCAGACTCGTGCACATCTGGAGCGGATTTGCACTGGTGGTCTACCTCCTGCGGCCGTATCAGGTGATGCGTCCGGGATTACGCCAACGGTAAGCTTCGAACGCGCATTGTAAATTCCGTTCAAGAGCTTCCTTTCGGCTCATTTGTCTTTGTCATGGCCACAGGCATCATTTCGGTTGGAGCAACCTTTTTGGATCTCACTCAGGCCATCATGGATATCTAAAAGGAGAATCTGATGAAAGAGAGGCCGCGCTGGGACGAGACGGCTCATTATTGCAGGGTTTGGCGGATGAGGAGTTGTCCCGTCTCGTCAACTGTCGCCGAATTACATTGCGTGCCACATGTCTTGTCCTCAAGGAAATGACAGGCACGAGACTGCGCATTTCGACAAGATGATGCGAGCTTTCACGATGTTGTGACCGGTCGAATGGATATATCAATCCCCGTCAGGCTAAAGACACGGGAGACCTGTCGTCTCCCGCGGGTTCGTGACGGACCCTCATGAATAGAGCGGGCTAAAGCGTGAAGGATGTCATGACAAATCCGCTATTGCACCTTCAGGCGTTTGGACAGAGCGCCTGGCTGGACTTCCTTCGACGAGGCATGTTGACTTCCGGCGAAATGCAGCGATTGATGGAGGACTGCGGCGTTCAGGGAGTCACGTCAAATCCTTCCATTTTTGAGAAAGCCATCGCGGGGAGCCATGATTACGATGATCGAATACACGCACTCGCACTGGAGGGCAAAACTTCTCGGGAGATTTATGAGGATCTGACGCTCGACGACGTGCGACGCGCCGCCGACCTGTTCGGGCGAGTCTATGATCAGACGGAGGGAAGAGACGGTTTCGTCAGCCTGGAGGTCTCCCCGGACCTGGCTGATGATGCGACGGGAACCGTGAAGGAAGCGCGCCGTCTTTGGCGACTGCTTAAACGACCGAATGTGATGATCAAAGTGCCCGGGACCCGCGAGGGGATCACCGCCATCCGCCAGCTCATCGCAGAGGGCATCAATGTCAACGTCACCTTGCTGTTCGGTCTCTCCCGCTATCGCGATGTCTGTGAAGCCTACCTCGAAGGATTGGCGGCCCGTATGGCAAAAGGGATCCCTCTCGGCCGCGTGGCGTCGGTGGCGAGCTTTTTTCTCAGCAGAATCGATACCCTCGTGGATTCCTTATCGGATCAGCGCCGGCAGGAGAGAGATGACGACAAGTCATGCCATGCCCCCGGACAGACGGCCATCGCTTGCGCAACGGCAGCATACGAGATCTATAAAGAGATCTTTCACGGCGAGCGTTTCAGTGCGCTGGCCGCTCAAGAGGCAAGGCCGCAGCGATTGCTCTGGGCCAGTACGAGCACGAAGAATCCGAGTGAAAGCGCCGTGAAGTATGTGGAGGCGCTGATCGGTCCGGACACCGTGAACACACTGACGCTGGAGACCTTGAATGCCTATCTTGATCACGGCCGGCCGGCGGCCCGGTTGGAAGAAGGAATAGTGCAGGCGCGGGATGTGCTCAATCGTCTCCACACGAGCGGGATCGATGTGGAGAAGTTGAGCGATCGACTCGAGGAAGAGGGTATCCGGAAATTCATCAGGGCATTCGATGGTCTCATAGAAAGTATCGAGCGAAAGCGCATGGCGACATTGAAGGAACCGCTGACAAGGTCACGCTTCTGACGGAGCTCACGTCAAGAACCGGCTCCAGGATCAGATCCTGGAGCACCTCGCGCATGCCCATGAGCACGGCATTGATCCGCCGGAGATCCGACACTGGACGTGGCCGTACACGTAAGAAAGAGGCGCGACCGTGCAGATTCTTCTCACACCGAAAAGGAGTGGACCCATGGCTGTCACAACATCAGAACAGGTGACGTTGGACATTCTGCAGGACAAGGCGACGCGCTTGCGGATCGACAGCGTCCGATCGACCACCGCAGCCGGCAGCGGACACCCGACGAGTTGCGCCTCGGCGGCGGAGATCATGTCCGTGCTGTTCTATTCCGTGCTGCGGTATGATCCTCACGATCCGCACAACCGTGACAGCGACGTCTTCGTGCTCTCGAAGGGCCATGCCGCGCCGATCCTCTATGCGGCCTGGGCGGAAGCCGGCGCCTTTCCGCGCGAGAAATTGCTGACGTTGCGTCAAATCGACTCCGATCTGGAGGGCCATCCCACTCCCCAGTTGCCGTTTGTCGATGTCGCGACCGGTTCGCTGGGTCAGGGTTTATCGGTCTCTCTGGGGATCGCCCTCCATGCGAAGCGATTCGGGCTGTCCGACCAACGGGTGTATGTGTTGATGGGCGACGGCGAATCGGCCGAGGGCTCGGTCTGGGAGGCCGCGCAATGGGCCACGCTCCACGGCTTGAGCAATCTCTGCGCGACCATCGATATCAATCGTCTGGGGCAGAGCCAGCCGACCATGCTGCAACGTCATCTGGACATCTATAAGGCCCGCTGGGAGGCCTTCGGCTGGCAGGCGTTGTCCGTGGATGGACACAGTATTCCCCATCTGCAGGCGGCTTACGAAATCGCTCGTCTGACCACCGATCGTCCGACGATCGTGCTGGCGAGGACGATCAAAGGCAAAGGATTTATAGACATCGAGGATCGTGAACACTGGCACGGCAAGGCCTTAGATCACGATACCGCAGCCAAGGTCATCGTCGATCTGAAACAGCAGCTCACGGGCGCCGGCACAGAATGGACGCCGCATCTGCCGCCGGCTCGGCCCGTCTCCACAACCATAAGAGACGGTCGCGCCGAGTCGGCGGAGAAGCCGCCGTATGCTATCGGGGGCAAGGAAGTGGCCACGAGAAAGGGCTTCGCCGCCGGCTTGGCCGCGCTGGCACGCACCGATCCTCGAATCGTGGTGCTCGACGGTGACGTCAAAAACTCCACCTACTCCGAAGAATTCGAGCAAGTTGCGCCGGACCGTTTCTTTCAGGGGTACATCGCGGAACAGAACATCGTCGGCGTCGCCATGGGACTGGCGGCGCGAGGCAAGGTGTCCGTCGCAGCCATATTTGCCTGCTTCGTCACCCGCGCCTACGATTTCATACGCTTGGCCGCCATCAGCAAGCTCAATATCAAGCTGGTCGGCACGCACGCCGGCCTGTCCATCGGAGAGGACGGGCCCACCCAGATGGGGCTCGAAGATCTGGCCATGACGTGCGCAGAGCCGACCTTCACGGTGCTCTATCCTGCCGATGCCACGAGCGCCTGGAAAGCCACCGCGATGATCACGGAGCACTCCGGTCCTTGTTATCTCCGGATCGGACGGCCGAACTCGCCGATTCTCTACGGGCCGGACGAACGGTTTGCGATCGGTCAATGCAAAGTGCTCCGAAGGAGTGATCAGGACAAGGCGATCGTCATTGCGGGCGGGATCACCGTCTTTGAAGCATTGGCCGCGTACGACCAACTCCAACACGAGGGCATTTCCATCCGCGTCATCGATCTGTTCAGCGTGCGGCCGATCGATCGCGACGAACTGATCGCCTCCGCTCGCGCCACGGGCGGGATTATCATCACGGTGGAAGATCACTATGCGCATGGAGGGCTCGGCGACGCCGTCCTCTCGGCCCTCGCGGGAGAACGCGTCCAGGCGTATAAGTTGGCCGTACGTGACATCCCGCACAGCGGAAAGCCCGAAGATCTGATCGAGAAGTTCGGCATTTCTGCCGCGCGCATCGTAACCACGGTCAAGTCCGCTTTAGGGTAACTCGCGCACTCCTGAGCGCTGATGAGGCCGTAGGAAAATGAAGGAGGAATGAGTATGGAGACCAATCGTTTGAAGAAATTAGAAACGTTCGGCCAGTCCATCTGGTTGGACTACATCCGACGCGATTTGATCGCCGATGGACAGCTTCGGCGTCTGATTGACGAGGATGGTCTGCGGGGGATCACCTCGAATCCCTCCATCTTTGAAAAGGCGATTGTAGAGAGTCATGAGTATGACGATGATATTCGGGCCATGGCCCTTGAGGGAAAAGAAGTGAACACCATCTATGAAGCCCTCAGCCAGCACGACGTGCAACGCGCCGCGGACGAATTCCGCCCGCTGTATGACAAGACCGATGGCCACGATGGATACGTCAGCTTGGAAGTGAATCCCCATCTGGCACACAACGCCGCCGGCACGATAGAAGAAGGCCGCCGATTATGGGGAATGTTGGACCGACCCAATGTCTTCATCAAGGTCCCGGCCACGACCGCGGGACTATCCGCCATTCGGGAACTCACCAGCGAAGGCATCAATGTCAATGTGACCCTGCTCTTTGGGTTGCCGCGGTATCGACAGGTGGCTGACGCATACCTCGCCGGCCTCGCCGCTCGGCTCGCGCACGGAAAGCCCGTGAACCATGTGGTCTCGGTGGCCAGTTTCTTTGTGAGTCGTATCGACAGTCTGGTGGATGCGCTATTGGCAAAAATTATCGCGCAAGGCGTCGAAAGGGCAGATCTCGCAAAGACGCTGCGCGGGCAAGCGGCCATCGCCAGCGCAAAGGTCGCCTACCAAATCTACAAGGAGATCTTCGGCAGTGATCGGTTTAAGACATTGGCGGACCAAGGGGCTCGTGTTCAGCGCCTGCTGTGGGCCAGCACCAGCACCAAGAACCCCGACGACAGTGATGTGAAATATATGGAGGCGCTCATCGGACCAGACACGGTCAACACCGCACCCCTTAAACCCCTCGACGCGTACCGCGATCACGGTGATCCTAAAGGCAGCCTGACCCAAGATATCGAAAAAGCTCGATCGGTCTTGGAGCGATTGTCGGAAGTGGGCATCAACCTCAACCAGGTGACGCAGCAACTGGAAGACGACGGTGTCACGAAATTCAATAAGCCCTTCGATCAATTAATGGAGGCCTTGGCGCAGAAGTGCGCCACCGCGAAACGAGAGTCTGCCGGCCCTCAGGCCGAGCAAACGGCCTTGAAATCGCAACCCGCGCTGAAATTACCCTAACAGAGAGGGTTCAACGTGCGGCATGAATCGACACAATCGCCGGCGAGCCCATCCGCGTGTGAGGCAAAGCCATGAAACCGAGTCCGCTTGCGGGAATGTCGGCCGACCTCTCGATGCTGGTGAACGTGCCCAGACTCGTCACGGCCTATTATACCGAGATGCCTGATCCTTCAGTGCCGGCCCAGCGGGTGGCGTTCGGCACTTCAGGACATCGGGGTTCCGCATTCGATAAGGCGTTCAATGAACGGCATATCCTGGCCATCAGTCAAGCCATCTGCCTGTATCGGACACAACAACAGATCGACGGTCCGTTGTTTCTCGGCATGGACACCCATGCGCTCTCCGTGCCGGCTTGCGCCAGCGCACTCGAAGTGCTGGGAGCCAACGGCGTGGACGTCATGCTCGCCGAGCACGATGAATACACTCCCACTCCTGCGGTCTCTCACGCGATACTCGCTTACAACCGTGGGCGCACGACCGGGCTTGCTGATGGCATTGTCATCACGCCTTCGCACAATCCGCCCGACAACGGGGGTTTCAAGTACAACCCACCGAACGGCGGACCCGCCGATCTCGACATCACCGACTGGATCGAAAGCAGGGCCAATGAGTTCCTGACGAGCGACCTCCGGGGCGTGAAACGAATTCCTTTCGAAAAGGCCGTCCGCGCATCCACGACCCACCGACACGATTATCTCACCGCTTACGTGAGCGATCTTGCCGAGGTCATCGATATGGATACGATTCGCGGCGCGAACATCAGCATGGGCGTCGATCCGCTCGGCGGCGCCGGGGTCCACTATTGGGCTGCGATTGCTGAACGCCACGGCTTGAACCTGACCGTCGTCAACGAAGATGTCGATCCGACATTCCGGTTCATGACGATTGATTGGGACGGTCGTATTCGCATGGACCCGTCCTCGCCTTACGCCATGCAGCGGGTGATCGGCTTAAAGGATCGCTTCGACATCGCTTTCGCGTGTGACACCGATCACGATCGGCACGGGATCGTCACCGGAAGCGGCGGCTTGCTGCCGCCCAATCACTATCTTTCAGTCGCCATCCATTACCTCTTTCAACATCGGCCCCGATGGCACAAGGACGCGGCCGTGGGAAAAACCGTGGTGAGTAGCCGCATGATCGATTGCGTGACCGCCACGCTCGGCCGGACACTCTTTGAAGTGCCGGTCGGCTTCAAATGGTTCGTGGAAGGTTTGCTGGACGGCTTGCTCGGCTTCGGCGGAGAAGAAAGTGCGGGCGCATCCTTTCTCCGCCTTGACGGCGCTGCCTGGACGACGGACAAGGATGGAATCGTCCCGGCATTGCTGTCGGCGGAAATCACTGCGCGGATGGGCCGCGATCCCGGCGAGCTCTATCGGGAGCTGACGCGCCAGTTCGGGGAGCCTGTTTACGAACGCCTTGACGCACCGGCCACCAGAGGTGAAAAAGAAATGCTGAAGAGACTGTCGCCGCAGCAGGTCCGGTCCACAGACTTGGCCGGCGAAACCATCCAGACCATCCTCACCCAGGCGCCGGGTAATGGCGCGCCCATCGACGGGTTGAAGGTAAGTACCGAGAGCGGATGGTTCGCGGCGCGGCCGTCCGGGACGGAAGATATTTACAAGGTTTATGCCGAGAGCTTCCGTGGAGCGGACCATCTGCGCCGCATCCTGGATGAAGCACAGGCTATCGTCGGCGAGGCTCTGGCGCCGAAGCGGGACACAGGCGAGGCATCGCCCGCCCTTCACCCGAAGAGAGCCGAGGAAGCTCATTAAGGTGTGACGCAACGAGAGGAATTCCAGCTAATGTCTTCATAGATCACACCTGGGACAAATCTAAACGAGAGATCATGAGCAAACACGCTAGAGTCATCAACCCCATATATAGCCTGCTCCCCATGGATGTCGAGGGATTCGATGCCCTGGCCGAGCTGGCGCTGGATCTGCGTTCGTCGTGGAATCATGCCACGGACCACGTGTGGCGGCAGCTGGACCCTGTGCTCTGGGAGCTTACGCATAACCCCTGGGTGGTGCTGCAGACGGTCTCGCGCGACCGGATCGAACGCGTGTTGGACGATCCTGTTTTCCGTAAACGCGTTGGAGATCTGGCGCAAACCAGGCGCGATGCGGCGGATGCCCCTGCGTGGTTCCAGCACACCTATCCAGACTCTCTGCTGACCTGTGCGGCGTATTTCAGCATGGAATTTATGTTGAGCGAAGCATTGCCCATCTATTCGGGCGGATTGGGAAATGTAGCCGGCGATCAGCTTAAGGCCGCCAATGATCTGGGCGTGCCCGTGATCGGCGTGGGACTGTTCTACCAGCAGGGCTATTTTCGCCAGGTGATTGATCAGGACGGAGCGCAACAGGCTCTGTACCCGTATAACAATCCGGGACAGTTGCCGATTACCCCGTTGCGGAAACCGAACGGAGAATGGTTACGGTTGAAAATTGAGCTGCCCGGTTATCCGGTGTGGTTGCGCGCCTGGCAGGTCCAGGTCGGCAGGATCAAACTCTACCTGCTGGACAGCAATGCCGCGGCGAATTTCCCCGCGCATCGAGGCATTACCAGCGAACTGTACGGCGGCGGGCCGGAGTTACGGCTCAAACAAGAGCTGCTCCTCGGGATCGGCGGGTGGCGCCTGCTCGCCGCGCTCGGCATTCAGCCGGAAGTCTGCCATTTGAATGAAGGGCATGCGGCCTTTGCCGTGTTGGAACGCGCCCGCAGTTTCATGCAAGAGACCGCGCAGCCCTTCGACGTCGCACTGGCCGCCACACGCTCGGGGAATCTCTTCACCACCCATACGGCAGTGGCCGCCGGCTTTGACCGTTTTGCTCCGGATCTCATTGAGCACTACCTTGGCGGCTATGCCGAGAAAACACTCGGCCTCTCGCGCCACGATTTATTGGCTCTGGGCCGCAAGAATCCGAACGACTCATCCGAGCGTTTCAACATGGCCTATCTGGCGATCCGCGGGAGCGGCGCGGTCAATGGCGTGAGCCGCGTGCACGGTCAGGTGAGCCGACACCTCTTTCAGCCGCTCTTTTCTCGTTGGCCGGCGAACGAAGTGCCTGTAGGCCATGTGACCAACGGCGTGCATATGCCGACCTGGGATTCGGCAGCAGCCGATGATTTGTGGACGGAAGCCTGTGGAAAGGCACGCTGGCCGGGAACGGCGGAAGCCTTGGAGCAGGGCATTCGGCGCATCTCCCTGGCCAGACTCTGGCAATCTCGCACTGACGCCTGCAAGGATCTGGTTGAATACGCTCGCGCGCGATTGTCCCGGCAACTGGCCGTCGCCGGTGCGCCGCCCCAAGCGGTGGACGACGCGACACATCTCTTTGACCCCCACACCTTGACGTTGGGATTTGCGCGGCGGTTCGCAACCTACAAAAGACCGAACCTGTTGCTGCATGACCCGGAACGACTGCTTCGCTTGTTGACCAATCCTCAGCGTCCCGTGCAGCTCATCCTGGCCGGCAAAGCCCATCCCGAAGACTACGCGGGGCAGGCCCTTATCCGGGAATGGATCCAATTCATTCGTCGGCCCGAGGCACGCCTGCATGTGATCTTCCTTAGTGACTACGATATGCAGTTGACCGAGCACCTGGTGCAGGGAGTGGATGTCTGGCTCAACACGCCACGGCGACCCTGGGAAGCCTGTGGCACGAGCGGCATGAAGGTGCTCGTCAATGGCGGGCTCAATCTCTCAGAGTTGGACGGCTGGTGGGCCGAAGCCTACACGCCCGAGGTGGGATGGGCCTTGGGTGACGGTAAAGAACATGGCGATGATCCCGTCTGGGACGCAATCGAAGCCGAGGCGCTCTACGACCTGCTCGAGCGCGAAGTGATCCCGGAGTTTTATGCCCGAGACGAGCATGGTGTCCCCACCGCATGGGTCAAGCGGATGCGAGAGAGCATGGCGCGGTTGACCCCGCGCTTCTCCGCCAGCCGCGCGGTGCGCGAATATACCGAGCGATACTACCTCCCGGCTGCGGCAGCCTACCGTATGCGCGCGGCCGATAAGGGCGCAATAGGCAGAGAGGTCGTCAAGTGGGAGCAGGCCCTGACACAGAAATGGGCCGCGCTACGCTTTGGCGAAATGACGGTACAGACCGACGATGCCCGGCACATCGTTGAGATAGTCGTGTATCTCAACGATCTCGACCCGAAGGCCGTGCGCGTGGAGCTGTACGCCGACGGCATCGGTGACGACGGTCCGACTCGACTGGAGATGACGCGCGTCAAGCCATCGGCCGGCGAACCGCGTGGGGATGTCTATCGCGCGTCTGTGCCGGCAACTCGCGCCATAACGGATTATACGGCGCGCATCATCCCGCACTGCTCCGGTGTGGCGGTGCCTCTGGAAACCGCTCACATCCTGTGGCAACGGTGATTCCATCTCGAAAGCGAGAGGCATGAAACACACGACTCACGACAAGCGACACAACCCGAACAGAAGGCGACGACCGGACGTCGCTCGGCCTCCTAAAGACAGGCAGCGGGCATGAAGACGCCTGAACGCCCGATGCAGACCGACATGGTCGAGGTCTCCGAACACGCCGACGTTCGGAGAGGCAGCCCATTGCCCTTGGGACCTCATGAATCCGGCGAAGGAGTGAACTTTACGTTCTTTAGCCGTCACGCCGGCCGCGTCCGGCTAGAGTTGTTTGATCATCCCGAAGATGCCGCGCCGGCCAGGAGGATTGATCTGGATCCCGCGCGTCACCGCACGGGTGACATGTGGCACGTCTGGATCGAGGGGATTCGTCCCGGCCAACTCTATGGCTATCGCGTAGACGGCCCGTATCAACCCAAGGACGGCCATCGGTTCAATTTCAACAAGCTTCTCCTGGACCCCTTCGCCACGGCGATCTCGAGGTTGCCTAGCTGGGAGTTCGAGCCGGGTCGAGGAGACGATTCGTCTGTGCCCGAGGGAAACTCGGTCTGTTCGACGGTCGATAATGCCGGCGCGATGCCGAAATGCGTGTTCACGCGGGACGATTTTCATTGGCGTGATGACCGTTCGCCCAGACATTCTTGGTCGCAGATGGTCATTTATGAAACACATGTGCGTGGCCTCACCATCCATCCCAGTTCCGGTGTGGAACATCCCGGCACGTACCGTGGCCTGATGGAAAAGGTCCCCTATTTCAAAGAACTGGGCGTGACGACCGTGGAACTGATGCCGATACATGAGTTCAATGAATACCAGGTGACGGGTATCAATCCGCACACCGGCACACCGCTCAGAAATTATTGGGGTTACGATCCCGTGGTCTTCTTTGCGCCCAAAGCCTCCTACAGCAGTTCGGGAGGTGTGGGCCAGCAGACGGTGGAGTTCAAGGAAATGGTTCGGGCCTTCCATGGAGCGGCTATCGAGGTGATCCTGGACGTCGTGTTCAATCACACGGCTGAGGGAAACGAACGGGGGCCGACGCTCTGTTTCCGTGGGATCGATAACAGGATCTTCTACATGCTGGCGGACGATAAACGTTTCTACAAGGATTATACGGGGACCGGCAACACTATTAACGCGAACCATCCCGTCGTCCGTGAGCATATCTTGAGCGCGTTGCGTTACTGGGTGGTGGAGATGCACGTGGACGGGTTCCGATTCGACCTCGCCTCGGTGCTCGGTCGAGACCGCGCCGGCAACTTGCTGACTAATCCGCCGCTGCTCGAGCGAATTGCCGAGGATCCGATCTTGAGAGACGTGAAGATCATCGCCGAGGCGTGGGATGCCGCCGGGGCCTATCAGGTGGGCAGCTTCTCCGAACGCCGCTGGGCGGGGTGGAACGGTCGCTACCGTGATGATGTTCGACGGTTCTGGCGTGGCGATGAAGGATGCCTTGGTGTCTTCGCCCAACGCATCTGCGGGAGTGCCGACCTTTATGCCCGGTCCGGCAAAGGCCCCGAGAGCAGCATCAATTTCATCACGTGTCACGATGGCTTTACCCTGCACGATCTCGTGAGCTATCGACGGAAGCACAATGAAGCCAATGGACAGAACAATCACGATGGGGCGAACGAGAACTTCAGTGAGAATTACGGCGTGGAGGGCGAGACGACCGATATCCGGATCGAGTCCGTCAGAAACCGCCAGATCAAGAATTTCCTGTTGACGCTCTTCATCTCGCGCGGCGTGCCGATGTTGTCGGGCGGGGATGAATTTTGCCGCACACAACGGGGCAACAATAATGCCTACTGCCAGGACAACGAGACAAGCTGGTACGATTGGAGTCGCATGGAACAGCACCGGGAAATCTATCGTTTTACCCAGGGCATGATCGCTTTTCGCCGCGCGCATCCGGTGCTGAGTGCCGAGCACTTCTACACGGATGCCGAAATCCATTGGTTTGGTCCGCACGGGGAATTGCCCGACTGGGCTGACCCGAAAGGCAAACAGTTGGCCTGTCTGATCACCGAAGACGAGCACAACGCGTTATACCTGATGTTCAATGCCGGCGTTGAGGGGGCCGCCTTCCATCTGCCACCCGTGGCGAATGGAGCTCATTGGCACCTCGCAGTGGATACCTATCACGAAGCACCACAAGACTTGTTTGCCGAGGGCGAAGAACCGCTTGTGGACCAGTCGCAGGCGTATCAGATAGGCCCGCGCTCCAGCGCCATACTCCTGACGACGAACGGAAAGCCCCCACGGAGGAGATCGTGACGGTGTTCGGCTCTCCTGAGAACGATCGGAACCACTAATTGAAGGGGAACCAGCATGACAACCATCACACCGCTCACCACACGCGCCGCATGGAAGGCCCTCGAAGCCCATTACTCAAAAATTCGGGATCTCCATCTTCGGACACTCTTCGCGGACGATCCCACCCGCGGAGAGCGCATGGCGCTCGAGGCCGGCGGCATCTACTTCGACTATTCGAAGAACCGCATCACCGACGAGACGCTTGCGCTCTTGGTGCAATTGGCGGAGGAGTCCGGCCTGCGGGATCGCATCGATGCCATGTTTCGGGGTCAAAAAATCAACGTCACGGAAAAACGAGCCGTCCTGCACGTGGCCCTGCGCGCTCCAAAAAACCACTCCATCATCGTGGACGGCGAAGACGTGGTGTCTCAGGTCCATGCCGTACTCGACAAGATGGCGGATTTCTCCGATCGCGTGCGGAGCGGCGCCTGGAAAGGCCACACCGGCAAGCGCATTCGCAATGTCATCAATATCGGCATCGGAGGGTCCGACCTCGGACCGGTGATGGCCTATGAAGCGCTGAAACATTACAGCGAACGCGCCATCACATTTCGCTTCGTTTCCAACGTCGATGGCACCGACTTCGCGGAGGCCACGCGCGATCTCAACGCCGAGGAGACTCTGTTCATCGTCTCGTCGAAGACCTTCACGACCTTGGAAACGATGACCAACGCACACACGGCTCGCGATTGGGCTCTCCAGACGTTGAAACAGCCGGCGGCGGTCGCCAAGCATTTTGTCGCGGTCTCAACGAACGCGAAGGAGGTGACGAAGTTCGGCATCGACCCCGCCAACATGTTTGAGTTTTGGGACTGGGTCGGTGGCCGCTATTCCATGGATTCGGCCATTGGCCTCTCGACCATGCTGGCCATCGGGCCGGAGCAT
>JAICUC010000006.1 GCA_025936075.1 Nitrospira sp.
GCTTATGAGTCAAATTGCCGAGAGCCGAGTGTTTTATAGAAGGAAGAACAAAGGGCTGTCGTTTGAAGATGTGTTTGGTGAACCTCTTACGCCAGTCAAGAAGCGGCGCACCGCGTGAACCTGTTCCGTCCAGACATCCCGCCGCATGTCGCGGAGATGATCCGATCACTCCATCCCGATCTGAAGCGATCGATCAAGTCGGCTATTCGTGCAATTGCCGCTGACCCCGAATGTGGAGACCCGCTTCAGCGGGAACTCAACGGACTGCGCAAGTATCGCGTTCGCCGCTTTCGCATCGTCTATGCCGTTGATCGGAAAGGGAAAGCCATTCGCTTGATGGCCGTCGGCCACCGACGGTATGTGTATGAGAATCTGACCGAGCAACTCAGACGAAAGAAACAAGAATAGGGAGTATTGCGGCTGTGATGCATCTGAGCGAAAATCGAGCTATTAGGTTTCATGCGGCAAGGCCCAAGTACGTCTCCCCTTCGCTTGTTTTTCCGCCGATCGGCCCGCTATACTTCTTCGCTATGAGTATTCGAAAAGGCGGTGGCGAGTGGGAGCCGATGACGCTTCCAGTTCAACCGCGCCTCTGCAGAGTCTGCCAAGAAGACCTCTATCGGGACAAGACGATGCTCCGGGGAGGCTGGTCTCGTTGCACGGTGTGTGACGAGTTCGTCCATTACAGTTGTCTTGCCAGCGGGAAGGTCTCCTTTCTGAAAGCGCGACCGCGGGTATGCAAAACCTGCCGTTCGGTTCAGGAGGGGATCGTCGCTCCTCCTCAAAAGAAGGATGGGACTCCTGTCGCAGCCCTTCCCTGATTTCCGGTTCTTCAATCTACCCTGCACTCAGGGCACCGGAGCGACATATGCGCTTTCAGAAGTCTCGGACATTTCACAGGAGCCGCAGGCTGGTCAACAAGGCCGTCCAGCAAGGCGCACGGCGCTATGAGTAAGTGCCACACGTTGTGCGCGCCGGCGTGATGGGGAGCCGGGCCTTTTCAACAGCCTGCTAGACGATCATGGCGCAGGTCATCCGTAGCGGGGCGTTTCTGCAACAGTGCTGGTCGGTCCATCCCTTGTGTGTGACCGTCAGGCGAATGACGGACGAGTGCGCGGTGGTGCTTTCTTGTAGTTCATGCAAGTCGGCCCATTATTTAACGGTTGCCGCGGTCAGTTCTAAAGAAGCCTTGGCGCCGCGAAGAGTGGAAGAAAACGAACTGAAGGATGAACAGCACGGTGAGGCGCTCCTTAAAACTTGCGTCTCGACGCATTCTCCTTCTCTGACGCTTCGTGAGATGGATGTGTTCCAGGATCTCGTGCGGTTGCGCTGTGCCGACTGCCGCCGACAGTACGAACTGACTGTCTCGGCGTTTGAAACCCGCCATAAGTAGCCCGGAGCCGATGCCTCATCCCCTTGCGTTTACCGATGAAGAATCCACGCTCCTGGGCGACGGACAGTTCTTCCGGAAAAAGGCTGCGATCACGACAAAAATACGAGCCATGCTTGAGGCGACGCATGGCGCATTGCAGCATGAGCTTGCAGATCTGTCGCTCGTCGTGCCTCCCGATTTCGATCCCAACCTCCATCAGCTGGTAAAAGGCGAGCATCTGGAGGATTTCCCCTATCAATATCTTGATTGTCCCAAACACTTTTCCGGCGCAAACAAGTTCACGTTCCGGACGCTGATCTGGTGGGGACATCATGTGGCCTGTGCACTCTTGCTGGAAGGTTCGGAAATCGGACGATACAAGCGCCAGCTTCTTGGCCGGTTTCACCAGCTCGCGGGGAGAAATCTGGAACTTTCTTTGGCGCCGTCGTTATGGGAGTGGAGGGAAGGAGAGGGCTATACGCTGCCGATTACCCATGACCGCAAGGCTCAGATCGCTGCCGTGGTGGCTGAACGATCATTCCTGAAGGTCGTTCGCTATGTGCCCTTAGGAGACCCACGAGTGCGGGAAGGACAGTTGCCCCAGATCGCATGCGGAACCTTTCGATCGCTGCATCCGCTCATCACCCCCTAGCTTTTTTATCCTAATTGTCTCCGGCACCAAACTTGGGTAGACTGGGCCGCCACTCTTTTTGAACCTTGACCGGGAGGAGCCTGTGAAGCAATCGTCATTACGAGTTCTGGGCTGTGCCATCATGATGGCGACCGTGCTGGCCGGCTGTAGGGGAACGGGAGAAATGCGCTATCTGGATTTGC
This sequence comes from Nitrospira sp., assembly GCA_025936075.1. Classification (GTDB taxonomy): domain Bacteria; phylum Nitrospirota; class Nitrospiria; order Nitrospirales; family Nitrospiraceae; genus Nitrospira_D. The sequence continues at coordinate 2,207 of JAICUC010000006.1, forward strand.
GCGAGAAGCCTCCGATGGTGCAAGTGACCGACATCGAGCCGGTCAAGATCGCCATCGAACCGTTTGAGGATCGACGGACGGACAAGAACCGTGTGGGGACGCGTACGCATCTCTGGGGAGGGACCACGCATTTCGATGTGTCGGGAGATCGGCTTGCGGGCTTGATCACTCAGCGGCTCGCCGATCGTCTACGAACTCGTGGGTGGCGAGATCGGGTCTGGAACGTGCGTGTGGCCTCGCCCGGATCTGCCGCGGATGCCGATATTATCATCAGCGGACAGGTGCAAGACTTTTCCGCCACTGCGAAGAGTCGCGTCTTTTCCACGGTGATCGACACCAGCAGCCGGTTTACCATCCAGGCCAGGAACCTCGTCGACCGGAGCACGACCATTCGCACCATTGAAGGGGGGCGAAGTCGAACCGTGTTTTGGTTCAATCAGGATGATGTGCGGGACCAATTGGCGGCGACCTTGAAAGACGGATTGGATCGGTTGATCGTCGACACGGTGATTGACAATAAGGCGTTACGCCCGTCACGGCGCCTCCTGCAAGAGTGAACCGTTGCAACGAGTAGAGAGAGGCATTGATTTTCCGAGCGTTGACGGCGACCTTAACCTGTCTTCAAGGATTCCTCACGGTGCGTGAGCGGCGGTGGGAAACGACGGCACCCTTGAGTTTCGGTCAGGCGCTTGCCGTGACCGACCGGCTTGCCGCACTCGGGTTAAAGCCCGTCTCCCCTGCCAGCGACGTGATTTGCTATGTGGAAGAATGGACGGTTGGGTCGCCAGACGACTTCGATGAACTCGACCCCTGGGCCACGGAAGACGTCACGCTCGTCCATGTACGAGAACGATGGCGCGGCGATTTCTTTCTTTTATCCGGAGCCTATCATACGGTGTATCAGCGTCATCAGGATCTCGGCACGTATTGCTCCATCAGCCATCCCTGGCGCATTCGAGAAATACTGCAGCTCCATGATCAACGCGCCATGTTCTGGATTGGATTTCGGCATGCCCATTCGTTCATCAGGGTTCGCCTCCAGACTCAGGCAGTCATCACGCCCGGCGAAACGCGTGGCAATGCCGATCGAACACGCTGGTTGGATGAGCGGCGAGCGGCCTTCCTCGAAGCGATTACCGTTTTGGACTTGCCGATCGAGACTCATGTGGAGAAACATGCGGTGGTCCTCCGGTCTTCCAATGCCTCCGTCCCGTTCTTTTGCTCATGGCCCGATGCGTTCGGCCCTTGCCAGTTCGAGTACAACACGTCCGATGCATTTGAGTTCCTCGTGCCGGCCAGCAAACTTGCGGAGACCTTCCACCCGGAACCGGTCGGAGTTCGCGCCTATCTCACAGGGTTTTCAGAAGCAGCCTTGGCAGAATTCCAAGAGGTTGAGCCGGAAGCGCGGCTTGCCTATCGCTGCTCCGTCCACTGCCCCCTGGATGATTTGCCTGAGGTGCAGAATGCGATTCGACCGCACGGTCTCCTGTACGCCACGCTGTGCGAATTTCAGACGCAGGCGGTGTTACCCGACGCCGAGGATGCCTCGGCGATCATCGGCATCGTCGGAATCAACGGACAGTTCAAGATCGAAACGCGCCTCAATCACGCTCCGCTCCACGAAGAGGCAATGGCGCCATGGTTGGAGCGGCTGATCGGTCATCCGGTCGCATATGCCCCGTTACCGGCGTTTGTCTGACACTTGCCCTTAAGGTCAAGGCTGAGCGTGTGGCGCTGTCTTAGCTCAACCTTGACCTCAACCTCAGCCTTCTTGAAACGAACTTTTCGTTGTACATTTTCCGACGATTCCGCACAGTGGTGGCATGAGCCCGCTCACAAAGATCAAATCTGCGCTCGCGAAACCGTTCATGCCGGCCGTCTTCTTTCTCTTGGGAGTCACGTATGACACCGTGACCCTCACGCGAATCGATCGGCTGCAAGATAACCTGGTTCTGATGCTGTATCTCGCCCTCCTTGGCACCTTGATCATCTTGACAGGGCGATTGGGGATCGAGCCTCCACCTGATCGCGAGCAGCTGACATCGCTTCCCGCATTCACTCGCTGGGTATTGGCGAGCCGTCCCTACTTCCCTATGGCAAGTCAGTTCTTGCTCGGTGGTCTCTTCAGCGCCTATACGATTTTTTATTCACGGAGCACTTCGTTCACCGGCACGGCGGTTTTCTTTAGCCTGCTTATCGCGCTCTTGGTGATCAACGAGTTTTTACGTGACCGCCTGTCAAATCTTCGCCTGTTGGTCAGTCTATACGGGGTGGTGACGTTCGCCTTTCTCACGTTCTTTTTGCCCGTGATGACGGGCTACATGAACGCCATGGTCTTCTTGCTGGGAGCAGGTGTCAGCGTGGCGGTGACCTTGCGGGTCGTGCACCTCATCTATCGCGATAATCCCGACCGATCAAGACATGAAGCGACTAAAGTGACTGTTCCGACGATTGCATGCGTCGCTCTCCTGGTGGGGTTCTACTTTATGAATTGGATCCCGCCGGTTCCGCTGTCGCTGAAGTTCGGCGGGATGTATCATGAGATCAAGCGAACCGGCGACCAGTTTGAGCTTTCCTTTGAGCGGCAGTGGTATCAGGTCTGGAAACGTGCAGATACGACTTATCCCTCGAACCAGCCGATCTATTGCTTCACCGCCGTCTTTGCGCCGGTCGATCTCAACACGACAATTTATCATCATTGGTACTTCCGTCCGACCAGCGAGCGGCCGTTCATGCATGCGGATAGAATTCCCATCAAGATCTCGGGTGGCCGCGAGGGCGGCTATCGGGCGTATAGCTTCAAGCAACGTCTTGACCCAGGCGATTGGCGGGTCGATGTCGAATCCCAAGACGGGCGCATTATCGGGCGAGTCTCAGTACAGGTAGAGGGACCAGGTGAGACAGTACCGACGCTGGCGAGTATTTCCTATTGATCATCAGTGTATGAGCGACTCAGTGACCTCCCATTGATTGACGAGGGAAGGAAAGGGATGAGAGAGCAGGAAAAGTAACCGTGTTGTCTTTAATAGATGACTGCTTCTCAATTGGGAGGCAAAGCGCTTCTCGCAAACGTATGGAACAGGTGCGAATCCCCATTGGCGGAAGCTTTAAGCATTTCTGTAATTGTTTCGGCATGATCCATCCTCTTGTTATGATGCGGAATAGGAGGATTGGTCATGGGTTTCAAGCGTAAGCACGCGCGTGTGGATGTCGGCTGTGTCGGTCGGTTGCAGCGCGGCTCGCTCTCGGCGCCGTGCAAAGTGCTCGACGTGAGCGAGTCCGGCGTTCGTTTGGAAAGCCGTCTGTTCGTGAAGAACGGTGATGTGCTCCGGCTTGGGATAGAGCTTGAGCGTGGAAGGTCCTTGAGCTGCGAATTGAAAGTCATTCACGTACGTACCCCTAAATTGGGCGCAAAAATAGTTTCAATCAGTCCTGATGATCGAGAGCGATTGACCCATATTCTCGACGATCATGTTCAGAGCAGCTTCTCACGTGGCTAGGCCTTGCCGGCAACCGGTACTACAGGCCGCCCTCGGTCGCAGTCCTTATATCTAAACAATGGCTCCTTTCCGATCCTGTGTGGTCGACGCCAGCGTCGACTCGACGTAGCCGTCACAAATCCTAAAAGGTTGGAGAGCCGGACCCAAGCTGTGGAAGGCGGCTCTTCAACGCTGACTGTTTACGGTAGAGTGATGGCGATAGGTAATCGGAGCAGGAGATGAGGCGGTAATGGAAACCTTTCAGGCTACGGTGAGTCGGATCAGGGACTTGACGCATGACGTACGAGAGCTGGAGCTCATGCTCCGTGAACCTATGAAAATAGCGTTCAAGGCCGGTCAGTTCATCTCGTTTGACGTGCCTAAAGAAGACTACCCACACTCGATCACACGCCCCTATTCCATTGCCTCGCCTCCATCCATCTCGGATCGGGTGCTGCTGCTCTTTAATTTGGTTCCGCGGGGGCTAGGGTCGACGTACCTCTTTAGCCTTCGCGAAGGCGATACAGTAAGTTTTAAAGGGCCGGCCGGATCGTTTTATTTACGAGAGGATCCGACCAAACGGATCTTATTGGTGGCGACCGGGACGGGAATTGCCCCGTTTCGGTCCATGCTATTGACGCAGCTCGAAGGGAGCAGCGCTCAGTCGGTAACGCTAGTTTGGGGTTTGAGGTATGAGCACGATCTGTATTACCAGGATGAACTCCAAGCCCTGGCGGAGCGTCACAGGGAGTTTTCCTTTGTGATTACCCTGTCTCGGCCCGGACCTTCCTGGACGGGAGCCACAGGTCGAGTGAACGGTCTCATCCAGGAACAGGTCACATCAGTTCGCGATTTAGCAGTCTATCTCTGCGGCAACAACGACATGATCAAGGAAGTAACGGCAACCATCCAGGCCAAGGGGCTATGCCCGATCTATAGAGAAAAATATTATTAGCAGTGTAATTTGGGGCCACCCTTCGAGGGCTATCGGGCTGGTGTCTGAAGCTTCAGACCCAGCCGGGTGGTGTGCTGAAAGATGCATTTTGGACAGGTGTAATGGATGAACTGGTTGCCGCCCACCAGCCGCTTCCTCATCACAACTTTGCACCATGTACAAAGGCGATCGGGTAACTCGGTCCGGGGCATGTTAGGAGCGGATGACATGAGGCATATTGTTCCCGAGCTCCATGGCCTTGTCAACCGATTGCTGACGGCGTGCCCACTCTCAAAAGGTAAAATATTCCTTACGGCTCTTACTCGCAACAAGAGAATTTATGGTATAGTTCACGCGTGATGGTTCACGTCAGCACAACCTTTTACAGAAAGGGATCAACCCCCTATGAGTATCTCGGCCAGTTCCGAGTCCGCAATCTTACCATCCGACGCCCCTGCGGCTGCTGTCCTACCTGTGCAAGACATGGTGGGAAGCGGCAAGGCATGGGGACTCTGCACCGCTGTTGATCTCCACGATTGCAACCCCGCTCTTATACGTGATGCGAATTATATCAAGCGCTATGTGGTTGAGCTCTGTGAGCTCATCGGCATGAAGCGCTACGGTGAATGCCAGGTCGTCAATTTCGGCGAAGGCCGTGTTGCCGGTTACTCGATGGTGCAGCTGATTTCAACCTCATTGATCAGCGGCCATTTTGCCAATGAAACCAATCACGCTTACCTCGACATTTTCAGCTGCAAGGGGTATGATCCGGCGGTCGTCGAGTCGTTTTCAAAGGAGTTCTTCGGCGCCCGTCGTAGTGTTGCGACCGCCACACTCCGGTACTAGAGTTTTTTGTTCACAGTGACCTTGCTTCGGGGGCGTTAGGTGAGTAGAGCGCCCCCGAATACTTTAACCATCCAATGCCATAGGTATCGTCTAGACATGAAAGCCACGACTGTCAAGGAAGTGTTCGACTCACTCCCGTCAAAGCTGGATAAAGATGCAGCTGAAGATCTTGATGCCGTGTACCAGTTCGACCTTCGAGGTAACCAAGGCGGTCAGTACCATCTCCTGGTGCAAAACGGCACCTGCGTTGTGAAGGATGGGACCCATGCCGATCCGCATGTAATTCTATCGATGACCGGAGAAGACTGTATCGGCATTCTTAATGGTCAAGTCAGCGGGATGACGATGGCGATATCAGGGCGACTGCAAGTCACCGGGGATATCGGGTTGGCCATGCAGCTGAAATCCTTGTTTCCGAACATTGTTGAGGGGTAACGTAACGGGCGTTACTCCCGGTCGGGAACACCACCAGCGAACTTGGTTCTCTCACATTTCCACGTCAAGTCTTCTCGGAAACCGTTCTTCTAAAATTACGTACATCGTTGGGACGAGAAATAACGTGAGGAGGGTGGAGACGCTCAACCCTCCGACGACCGCTCGTGCCAGGGGAGCATTGGTTTCGCCGCCTGTTCCAAGGCCGATCGCCATGGGAAGAAGGCCGAAGACCGTCGCGAGTGAGGTCATGAGAATTGGGCGCAGTCTGGTTCGTGCGGCGGTCACGACGGCCCGATGAAGTGGTTCGCCTCTGCGGCGTAGAACGTTAGTGTAATCGACCAGCAAGACTCCGTTTGAGACGACAATCCCAAACATCATGATGATGCCCATCATCGATGTGGTGGACAGCGTCGTATTCGTCAGAAACAGTATCAAAATGACCCCCGGGAAGCCCATTGGCACTGAAAACATGATGATGAAAGGGTCGATGAGCGACTTAAATTGTGCGGCCATGACCATGTAGACCAATACGAGCGCGAGGATGATTGCAAACTGCAATCCTTGGAAGGTTTCGCGCTGCTGCTGAATCTGCCCTGCCAACTTGATGCTGAAGCCTGCCGGCAACTGGAGTGTGGCTAATGCAGACTCAAGATCTTCGGCGATATCACCGAGGGGACGGGTGGTTGGATTGGCCGTAATGTGGACCACTCGCTGAAAATACTTCCGATCAACTTTGACGGGTCCCGCATTTAACTTGAGGGAAGCCACATTTTTCAGTAAGGCAGGCTCGCCGGCTTGGGTGGTGAGGAGAATATTCTCCACATCGCTGAGATTCTTTCGGTGTTCCTCCGCGAGCCAGGCGCTGATGAAGTATTCGTTGCCGCTTTCCGGATCTGTATAGATAATGGGGTCGGTTTGGCCGTTTCCGTTCAGAGAAAACAGGACGGCGTTGGCCACATCGGTCTCGCTGATGCCGAGTAGAGCCGCCTTCTCTCGATCGACTGTGACATTGATCTCCGGATAGTTTTCTTCCCGACTCGGTTCAATATCCGCCAGGCCGGGAATTTGTTCCATAATTTCCTTGACACGGGCGATGACATCTCTGGCTTTGTCGAAGTCATAGCCATAAATTTCCACATCAACGGCCTTTTGAGAACCGAAGCTCGTCACGCGTTTGACGAGACCGCCGGGATCGAAATACATCGAGACGCCCGGAAACAGTTTGAGGATCTTAGGGCGCACATCGTTCATGATCTCCACTTGAGTTCTGTTTCGCTTGTCCGGTGAGATCAGGTAAACTTGGATTGAAGACGTATGGGGTCCTGTGTTGGGATTGAAGAGGGACGAGCGACCTTGAGACAGGATACCTGTACTGGAGACGATCGTCTCCAATTCAGTCGCGGGAATATTGGCTCGGAGCACCCGTTCGACTTCTGAGACCTGCTGTTCGGTCTTTTCGACCCGTTGACCGACCGGAGCCCGTAGGACGATGCGAAACTGGCTCTCATCGGAAACCGGCAGGAATTCCGTTCCGATCAGCGGAACCAAAGTGAGTGATCCGACAAAGAGCAGCAGCACCAAGGCGATAAAGATCCGGTGATGTCCCAAGACCCACCGTAAAGAGTCTTCGTAGCTTCTATCGAGAGATTCATAGCGGCGACGGCTCCACTCCATGAATTTGGTAAACCAATCCGGCATTACCCGCCGAACTTCTTCCTCAGGTTTGAGGAATTTGTAGCAGAGCGCCGGCGTCACCGTGCGAGAGACTAAGAAAGAAGTGAAGAGCGCAATTGCGATCGTAACAGTCAACGGTATCAGCAACAGACGCGCGACGCCGACGACGAAGAACATCGGAAGGAAGACCACCACCGTCGTGACCGTCGACGCAAAGATCGGCATCGCCACTTCACGGGCGGCGTCCAGAATGCCGGTCCATCGATCGGCATTGGCATTGAGATGGCGTTGGATGTTCTCCAGCTCCACGATTGAGTCATCAACCAGCCGTCCAATTCCGAGTGCGAGTCCGCCAAGCGTGAAGACGTTAAGGGTTTGATCGGTAAAATAGAGAACGATAAACGTCACGAGCATGGAAAGCGGAATAGCCACGGAAATGATCATAGTACTCGTGAGATTGCGCAAGAAGATAAGAATCACGGCTGCGGCCAATAGCGAGCCGTGAAGGGCCTGCTCAATCAGATTATGGATGGATTGCCGGATATAGAGGGACTGATCGAACGAAATGCCGAGTTTTACTCCTTCAGGGATACCAAACATCTTAGGAAGGGCTGCGCGCAGGGCATCTACGACTTCGACCGTGTTGGCGATCGGTTGCTTATTCACGCGAAGGAACACTGACCTGGCCCCATCGGCGTGAACTATGTTCGTTTGAATATCGGAAGAGTCTGTTACGGTCCCTATGTCGCGAACGCGAACTGGGTTGCCTTGCGGATTCACCTTCACGATCACATCCTGGATCGGATCTACTGCTCGAAACTGATTGTTTGTAAATACATTGTAGTCAAGGTTGCCGGCTTTGATATTGCCCGAAGGCAGAATCAAATTTGAGGCTTTGACGGATTTCACGACGTCGAGAATGGAGAGTCCACGGGCACTGAGGAGTGCCGGATCGAGATTGATATTGATTTGGCGGATTTTGCCTCCCTCGACAGTGGCCGCCGCAACATTGGCAAGCTGCTCAATCTGAGGGGCGATGGTGTTGTAGGCAAGATCATAAAGAGCCCTCTCGTCCAACTTATCGCTCGATACCGAAACGATCGAAACGGGTATGTTGGAGACGTCGAACTTGACGATAAAGGGCTGCAGAATGCCTGGTGGGAGGCTATTCAAAATCTGCGTGATGCGCTGCATCACCTCCATTTGACCGACATTAATGTCGGCTCCCCAGTTGAACCAGATTTGCACGGCCCCGAGGCCTTGTTTACTGAACGATTCGACATGTTCCACATTGGAAGCGGAACTGACGGCCTTTTCGATCGGATATACGACGCTTTGCTCGATGTCGAGAGGAGGCGCTCCTTTGTAAATGACACCAACGAAGGCGACAGGAACCTGGATGTGCGGGAAAAGATCAACCGGCAAGCGCTGGAGAGATGTCAGTCCCAATACCACCATCGCGAGTGATAGCATCAGAATGCCGATGCGATTGCGCAATGCGAGTAAAGTCAGCCACATAAAAGTAGTGCCGAGTCGTGAGTGGTGAGTGCTGAGTGGAGGATCATCTAAAGACCGATCACGTTACGATTTTCCATAGTTCGACTTAGAGCTCAGGATTCTGCACTCATGACTCCTGAAGTGGTTGGGTTTGTACGAGCGTCCCATCCTGTACGAGATCTTTGCCGGAGACGACGACCTGCTCATCTCCGCTTAAGCCCTTGAGAATTTCGACGAGGTTGTTGTTACGGGCACCGATCTCGACATCCACTCGCTGAGTTTTCCCCTCTCGGACGACATAGATATATTGCGTATTTTCTAGTCGACTGACGGCATCGATGGGAATCTGCAACGCGTGGCGGTGGGTTCCCACCGTGACTTCGACTCGGGCAAACATCCCGCCTTTTAATCGTCGATCTTTATTGGGCAAGTCGATTTCTACCGTCATGGTACGTGTTGCGCGATTCAAGCTCTGGACGATACGCGTGACGGTTCCTTCGAACACTTGGTCTGGGTAGGCTTCGGCACGGAGCTCAGCCTTTTGGCCAATCTTCACCAACGGAATGTCTCGCTCGACGACTTCTATCAGCACACGAACCGTATTGATGTCGTGCAGGCTCATGATGCCCCGTGACATTGTCGAGGTGCTTGCGGTTGCGCTGGTCACATAGGATCCCGTATCTAAATTTCGTTCTGCGATATAACCCGGAAATGGGGCTCGGATGTAAGAATAGGCGAGGTTGGTTTCCGTCTGGGCCAGAGCAACCTCCATTTGGTTGACCTGTGCTTGTAGGGATTCGTGTGCTGCCCAGGCGGCCTCCAAGTTGACCTGCGCATTATCCAGATCTTGCTGCGAGACAAATCGATCTTTGACGAGGGACTGTATGCGGTCGAACGTCAGCTTGGCATTGCGAACCACCGCATCCTGTTGTGAGACCTTTGCCTTGGCGGATGAAAGATTGGCTTTTGCCTGATTGACGGCATGTTGATAGTCGGTATGATCGATTTCTAGGAGTAATTGGTTCGCCCTGACAAAATCACCCTTATCGACATGCAGTTTTGCGATGTATCCGTCGACACGCGAGAAAATATTGACGACTTGATTGGGTGAGATGTCCGCTGTGTAGGTCAGGCGAATATCGAGGTCCTGCCGTAGCGGCGACACAACGCCCACCGTAATGAGTCGTGCCCTCTTCGTGTCGGCTTTGGCACCTGTGCTCAGACGAAAGATTACGAGAACCGTGATGACACAAAATATCAAGATCCCAAGGGCTAGAAATGGATGTCGGACGAGTCGACTCATGGCGATGCGCCTCAGTTAGGAGCCCGGTGACTGCCGGACGAGGCCCTCGAGGAAAAGAGAAACATATTCAACCACCGATGCTTCATGGGACAGGTGCATGGGTAACCCGAAGATATCGTGCAGTAGCCGATGGTGGAGGATGATACCGAAAAAAGCTTTGGCGGCAAGCACTGGATCGACCGGACGGAACGCACCGTCCTTGATGCGTCGCCGAATGTAGTCGGCGAGGAGATCGTGAAAGACCCTATATTGTTGCTGAAAAAACATGTTGGACAGCTCATGTCTTTCCAAGGCACTGAAAAGGAGTAGGCGAAGCATCGTCGGATCTGCGCCCTTTCTGATCCGATAGCTGGCAAGCAACGTAAAGAACCGTTCATCATCTCGCTTCTTGGTTGCTTCTTTGAAGGCTTCTTGCAACTCGGAGTATTGCGCCTTTTCCGCCAGAATTGCGGTGTACAATGCGTGTTTGGTCGGAAAGTGTTTGAAGAGCAGTGCTTCACTGACACCGGCAGCCCTGGCGATTTGTTTAGTGGTCGTTCCAGTAAAGCCGTTTGCGGCAAACAACGACGTCGCAGCGCTGATGAGGCTGGCCTGTCGCTCATGACATGAGGTTCGTGAGGATTGATGCCGCTGACGAAAGGATGTCCTTGCTCTACTCATGGTGAGTAATCACTTACTCACCATGAGTAGAGCATAACGCTTATATGGAAGACAAGGTGAAATTGATCATAGAGTTAAAGGTATGGAGGTAAACAGCGGGGCATGTGTGCGTCTGGGCGACATGATCATCAATGGCTAGGTTCCATCCCCGGACAGTTACGATTGTACGGCCATCAAACCGGCTAGGCTTGGCCCACCGCTTGATCGCGGAGAAATGACAATATCCGATCGCCATCATGCAGGCTTACTTCCTTCACCTCCACGCCGAATAGAGATCCCGACGTCCATGCGACCATCGCTTCTGAAACGAACAGGGGTTCCTCTTCATCCAGGAGATATAAAAACAAGGTCAACTCCATACCGACCTCCACAGGACAATTTCCACGAATGCCCAATCCACCTTCGGATAGATCGACAGCGCTCCCGTCCCCAATGATAACGTTATCCCCATTGATTCCTGAATACATAATGCCGAAGGAAGCACGACTTCTTCTCATCCTGCGGCGCTCAATCGAATGAGATGAGTAAGAAATTTCTGGATGTCTCAAGTGCTTCACCTGTTTCATCGGTACCCCTCCTGGTTGTAAGCCTATTTTCTAATCGATTGATCTTTTCAGCTCTGACCAACCACGCATTCGAACCCAAATAGCTTTTCCTGCCTTGCTTCGCGCCAGTCTGCAAAAGCGTTTCATTTGAAATTTTGCATGGGTGAAGGCTATCGCTGAGTGTCTACCTTGCCTTCCCACTAGATGGGGGGTAGCGCTCAATCCAGAAGGGGGGCGAAGAAATGAATTCATGCAGCTGTGGAAGAGGACACCGAACGCAATAGGCAAGGAGCATGTAAGCTTCTTGATGAAAATCTGGGCGGTAGAGGAAGAATTGGTGATCGGACTTACATAAGCCGGAATCGAGTTCGGTGATCACTCACGGTGTGGTGAGAGATGCTTTTCAAAATGAAAGATTGCAGCCGTTTTCGATAGTCTCGGTTCAGATCCATAAATCGGACGGAAAACTGACAACCTGACACCCACACAACATGCGCCGATTTCAAAACAAGTTGAGGTAGTCCGTCGGGGAGCATAATGGTAAGGGTCAATAATGTTCCACGTGTCACCGGGCGGTCGCTGATGATGTGGCAACCAGAAACGGATAGGTTTTTTGTGAGTCCTTCGCCTTGGTGAGGCTGTGTCGGAACTTCACCGACATAGCGTATTCGACACGTAACGGCTACACGTTCGGCATAACGGCTATCTAAAGGCACATAGGATTTTCGGCCACTCATCGTCAGTTTTGTCATCATAGCTTCGTTTGGAATATTTTCCTAATTAATTCGGCAATGCATTTCAGCGATGAGAGCAATATGCTGCGCGCTATATAGGAATAGCCTGGTGACGAGGAATCAGCTATCGTACGATAAAGGATATTACTGTCGAATCTTGGCCCAGGCTTTTTGGTACTCTTCGAAGGAATCGACTTCCATCCATCCCTTGAAAATCGGTACGGCTTGGATGCGGTAGCCTTGGTCGATCAGTTCCTGCAGCATGTCGGTGAAAGAAGCCTTGGCCAGGCTTGCAGACTCATGGAATGGGGAGGACTGATGCTGTTTGTAGGCCTTGTGGTAGTACTCGCGAAGGGCCTGCGTACCTTTCTCGGAGAACATGACCATACCGATGAATTCACCATGCGCCAGTTCACGGGCAAGTTGCTGACCGATCTTAACCACCTGATGCTCACCCTCCGGCATCACAAATCGGGACAAATAGCTTTTGCCGGGAGGAGCGGCCAGTGAGACGAGATCCGGATTAAGATGGGGCGGCTGGGCATTCAGTTGTTCCTGATCAAACCAGGCTAAGTCGACAACCAGAGCAATGTCGGCGGGACTTTTGAGCAACTTTTCAAGAATCGCGGTCTCAAAGATGATGTCGCCGTACAAAACGATGGTCCGCCCTCTTAACTCATTTTCGGCACAGAAGAGCGAAACAAGCTCGCCGGTTTCCTCATAACGATCGTTGTCGTAGTAGCGAATATTGGGAAGCGTGATCGCTTCTTTTTTATACCCACGGACCAACGCAATTTCTTTGATGTCACATTCGTTGAGTGCGCTGATCTGGCGATCGAGAATCGTTTTCCCTTTAATGTCGAGCAGACACTTCGGCTTATCCTCAATCAATGGCAAAAGCTGTTTTTCGAATCCGGCGGCGGCAATAATCGCGGTGATTCGTTCGCTACCCACCGGAAGGAACTGTTTCTCGTCTTGCTCCATTTGCGGGACACCGACAATGTCATAGACTTCGGGTAACGTGACGATTCGGTCGTTTGCCGCTCCCGGGCGCGTGTCTTTCTTGATGAGGCCCAGCGTGTCCGTCATGGCACGAATGGCCGCCCGTACCGGTTGGTTGGCATAGATAATGATCTTTGCTCCGGCTTCTTCCATTTCCGTCGCGGTCGTCTGGTCGAAAATCGTGGGAACCACCACCAATGGGACGCGCCCGGACCACAATTTATACACACCCTTCAACTCGTCAAACTTTTTCGATTTCGAATGGATCAGAATGGCGTCGGCGCCAGCGTCCGCATAGGCTTCAGCCCGTTTCAACGCTTCTTCCTGACCCCACCCGGCGATGAGGGCCTCGGTTCTCGCAATGATCATGAATTCTGGAGAAACCTGAGCGGCTTTCGCCGCTCGAATCTTCCCGCAGTGCTCTTCAATGGGAATCAATTCTCGACGAACGCCCGCATAGAAACTGCAGCGTTTTGGGTAGACGTTATCTTCGATGCAAATAGCCGCCACGCCGGCCCGCTCGCGGTCGGTGACGGTCCGCATGACATTCAGCGCGTTGCCATATCCGGTGTCGCAATCAGCGATCACTGGAATGTTCACAGCCTCAACGATATTTCGTTCAACGCCGAGTTGTTCGCTAGAGGTGATAAAACTGGCGTCGGGGATACATTTCAGAGAGGCTGAAATGGCGAAGCCGCTCGCCCAGATACCGTCGAAACCGGCGCGTTCGATGAGACAGGCGCTGAGCGCATCGTGAGCGCCGACTATCTTCAAGGCACCGGGCCTTTTCAATGCAGCTCGGAGTTTTGCGGCGTTCGTCATAGGGTCAACATGATGCGAAAGCGTGCGGCGGTTGTCAATGAAAACTTTTCTCGGATTCAGGTGATAGAGGAGTTAAAATGCCGTGAGGCCAAGCTCCCTACTCATTATTGCAGTCGTATTGAATTAGCCGGGACTGTGCCTGCACAGGAGGTAGTCATCTATTCCGTTCATAAATCTGTAAGCGACCAACATTCCGGATTGGACCAGCATTTTAAGACAAGGCTGTCCTTCGGGAAACGTGTCCATCGAGCTATTATGGGGAACCGGTAATGTCGTCATTGAATCGGGGGGCCAGCGTGCGACTATCGATGAAGATATAGCCACGCTCCGTACCGGCCTGATATGTCAAATTGATTTCAGTTTCGGACCCACGCCAATTGTATTGCTGGCTGAGTCCTCGTGCCATTTGGCCGGGAATGTGTTCCAGCCGACCGAAGCGGCCTTCCAAGAATCCCAGCACCTGGCGATGCACGTGGTCTCCTTGATACCGAATGATGACACGCGCGAATTGGTCGTCCACCGAGACATAGAGAACACTAGTCATCTGGGTTCCCGCAAATGATGATGGCTCTGTCTTGCGGAGATATTCGGCAATATGCGGATCTGTCTGTATGAGTTCCATGTCCTGTCGAGAAGATAAGGGGGTTCCCCAAGAAATATCGTGAAATCCTCCTGGGTCATTCGTCATGGGCACAGCCCATACTGAGTCGGCGCTGCTCATGATTGCGAACATCAGGACCAATGGCCAGAGATGGGATGCCGATCGGATGGAATTTTTCATCTCTGTATGCGGAATAAGGCGACAGCCGTATTGGATCCACGCTAACATGCGAGGGGAGTCAACTCAACCGCGGATCTTTCTTGAGAACCCTGCAGGGCGTATCTTATAATGCGCCGGCTTTCTGTGGACGTCTATCAATATTCCAAGGGAATTCTCAATGATTGAAAGCGACGTGTTCGTGCAAGCCATGCAGGATATGGGGGTCAATTTCTTCACCGGCGTGCCGGATTCGATCCTGGGCGGTATCATTGCAGAACTCATGAACCGTCGACTCTACACCCCTGCGGTTCGAGAGGATGAAGCGGTGGGCATGGCTGCGGGCGCGTATATGGCGGGAAAAACACCCGCCGTATTAATGCAGAATTCGGGACTCGGCACCTCACTCAATACGCTTATTTCTCTGAATGTGATTTATAAGCAACCTTGCATATTGATTGTTTCATGGCGGGGGCAAGGAGGAAAAGATGCTCCCGAACATTTGGTGATGGGAGAAGTGATGCCGCAATTGCTCGATACCGTCAAAATTCCGCATCGTACCTTGACTGAAAAAACAGCCATTGAAGATTTTAGATGGGTGGCTCAGACATTCATGCAGCAACAGATTCCGGTCGCGTTGCTCATCACCAAGGGCGTGGTGAAAGGGTTGCATCCGTGAGACCCGAACAAGGCACATTGATCAGCCGAGCGCAGGCCATGGCGGCTTTGTTGGAGTTGCTGACCGATCAACCCGTCATTATCTGCAACGGGTTCCCCTCGCGCGAGGCTCACAAGATCGCGGATCGGTCCACCCATTTCTACATGATCGGCTCTATGGGGAATGCCCCGGCAATCGCGCTCGGTGTCGCCCTCGCAAAACCCAATAAACAGGTGATCACCTTCGATGGCGATGGAAATGTGTTAATGGGAATGGGTACTGTCGCGACGGTCGGTGCGTTAAAACCGAAAAACTTTATCCACGTCGTTTTCGACAACGAAGTGTACGGGACGACCGGAAACCAGCCCACGATCTCCAACGTGGTGCCGCTGGAGAAAGTGGCGAAGTCGGCGGGCTACGTGAATGTGGAACGGGTCCTTGATCGCGACGATCTCGTCTACGAGTTCAAAGATATGCTGAAGAAGGATGGACCCAGCATGTTGCTCATCAAGGTGAACGAATTTGTGGAAGATGCAGGCCGTGTCTTACACGATCCGCCGGATATCACCCGCCGATTCATGAAGGCAATTGACTGACGTTACTCGTGAAACGTTATGCGTGAATCGCTATTCTATAGACGAAAGAGAATCCGGATTTCACGATTAACGATTTACGGTTAACGAATAACGGAGAGAAGAGTGGTTCTCCTGAACCCAGGACCAGTCAACGTTTCCGAACGGGTGCGGCAGGCGCTGCTGAAACCCGATATCTGTCATCGAGAAGATGAATTTTACGAGCTGCTCCACCGTATCCAAGTCAAACTGCTCAAGGCCTTTGTCCCTGGGGCAGAATCGGAATACGTCGCCGTCGTGATGACCGGGTCAGGGACGGCTGTCGTCGAAGCTGCCTTGATGTCGTCGCTTCCTCACGGCCGCCGTATGCTCATCCTCAACAACGGCGTCTACGGTGAACGGATGTCTCACATCGTGGGGCTCCATCGCCTGGGGGTGAACGAGTTGAAATATGAATGGACGGTTCGGCCTGATCCGGAAAGATTGCTTCTTGCCTTGCGACAGCATCAGGAGGTGCATGCCGTCGGTATGGTACATCACGAGACCACCACCGGACTCCTCAATCCGGTCCACGAGATCGCTGAGATCGTCGATAATCAGAATAGGGTGTTTGTGCTCGATGCCGTCAGCGCTCTGGCGGGCGAGACGATCGACATTGCGCGGTCACACATTTATATGGTGATGGGGACGGCAGGAAAGTGTATTCAAGGGTTCCCAGGCGTCTCATTCGTTCTGGTGCGGAAGGGGTTCGTCGAAAAAATGCGTTCGTACCCGAAGCGCTCGTGGTATCTCCATCTGACCCATTACATCGACAACGAGGGGCGAGGCACGATCCCCTTCACGCCCGCCGTCCAGATCTACTATGCCTTCGACGAAGCACTCAACGAGCTACTCGAAGAAGGCGTGGCCAATCGCATCCAACGGTACAAGAAGATGGCGGCCTTCATCCGTGAGCGAATGGCCAAACTCGGGGTGAAGGCGCTCCTCCCGGCGGAGCGGCAATCGAATACCATCACGGCCTATCATCTGCCGGATGGTGTGTCCTATCACACGTTACATGACCGTCTGAGACAGCAGGGCTATGTCATTTATGCCGGTCAAGGCAACTTGGAAAACAAGATTTTCCGCGTGGCCAATATGGGGGCCTTGTCCGAGACGGAATTCGGCGGGTTTCTCGACGCCTTTGAGCACCTGTGCAAGTCGGCATGAAGGCGGTTATTCTTGCAGCGGGAGTGGGAAAACGTCTGTGGGAAGTGACCCAGCATCATCCGAAATGCCTCATCGAGATCGGCGGACGGTCGCTCTTGCGTCGTTCCTTGGAGTCGCTGGTTTCTGTCGGGATTCGCCGGGCCGAGATCGTCGTCGGGTACAAGCAGGAACTGATTCGTACGGCGGTCGCCCAGGATGCATGCGGCGTCAACGTCACGTTTCTGGTCAACGAGCAGTTTCACAGAGGCAGTATTTCCTCGCTTTGGATCGCACGAACCGCGTTCGATGATGATACCATCGTGATGGATGCCGATGTGCTGTTCCATCCGGAAATCCTACGGCGTCTGGTGTCGTCACCCTCTGAGAATGCGCTATTGATGGATGAGACGGTGAAGCAGACCGGAGAAGAATGCATGGTGGTTGTCGCGGGAAGCCGAGTTGTCGCACTGACAAAGAACATGCCGGAACAGTACGACTTCGCCGGTGAAGGGGTTGGATTCCTTCGCGTTCGGCATGCCGACACGCCTCATGTCGTGTCATCGCTGCGCGGCTACATCGACAGAGGTTCATGGGATATGGAGTATGAGGACGCGCTGCTGCAGTATTTTCAGGATGTGCGGGTCGGGTATGAGCGAATCGGCGGTCTGCCCTGGACCGAGATCGATTTCATCGAAGACATAAGAAAAGCCGAGTTGGAAGTTTCGCCAAGGTTATGAGAAAGTCTTTCCCATGGATTAGGATATCCAATGGAGCGGACCCTGCATAAGGGAAGCCATGAGTAAGAGCACCCTTCAACGAAGAGCCGAAATCCAAGGATTGGCGACGGCGATTTTGCTGCCGTCTGTCGGGATATTCGGCGGTCCGATCGGGTCGCAGGCCGACGACGTGGGACCTCTGACGAGCGTCGTGGGGATCGGACTCTTCCAACGGGCCGTGCTCACCTTGCAACGGGCGGGGATTCGTCAATTAATCGTCCTTTCCGGTTCCGAGGAGGAGCAGTTGAAACAGGCGCTAGGCAAAGGGCCGCGCGTCACGATTCCCGTCCGATGGATGCCAATCCGTGAGTTTCCTCTCGATGATCCTCGGACATGGGAAGCCTTGGCGGCGGAAGTGCATGGCTTTGCGCTGGTCGCGGGCATCAATGGCGTGTTCTCTCGAGGACTAATCGAACGGTTACGGCGTAATGTACAGGACGGTCAGGCCATCGTGGTCTCTCAAGCTCCACAGAGGCAGGTCGATCAGTTCACGGTGCTGGGTGTGCGATCGAAAGTTCCGTCCGGTCGCCCGGCGCTTTTTGCCCCTCCTCGTTTCGACGATCCGGCTCTGCGTGTCGCTGAGCTGGTGGTCGTGCCGGCAAGCCTGATGAGCACCGCCAATCAAGCGGCGAGTGAAAAGGGAAGCCCTCCGATCCGACAGTGGCTTGAGCGGGCTGAGGCGGATGGTCGAGTGCGCCTCGTCTCGGCTGAAGAGAGGCGGGGGGCTTGGTATCAACCCGTCCGAAACGTGTCCGACGTCCAAACAGCCGAAAAGAAATTGTTCAATTCGCTCAAGGGAGAATTTGAAGGGTTCATCGATCGCTATTTCAATCGCAAGGTCTCCCGCTGGTTCACGCGCCTCTTTCTCGCCATGGGGCTGTCGCCCAATTCCATCACTGTCCTTGCCGGATTTATCGGTTTGGTTGCTGCGGCAGGGTTTGGGATGGGCACGTACAGCGCGGGTATCATGGCAGCCCTCTTGTTTCAATTGGCGGCCGTCATTGATTGCTGCGACGGCGAAGTCGCGCGATTGACCTTTACCGAGTCCCCTTTTGGTGCCTGGCTTGATATTGTTTTGGACAACATTGTGCATATGGCGATTTTTGCCGGCATCGCCGTGGGGCTCTACACGACTCACATGGGACAAGCGACCGCTTGGGTACCTCTCGCGTTAGGTGCCGCTGCTGTGTTCGGCAACGGCCTTTCATTCTTACTTGTCGAAAAGGCTCAAAAGATTAAAACGGTGAGTGGCTGGAGAACCCCTACCCATGCGGCCTGGGCGGACGTCATGTTGAAAAATGTCGCCAGCCGTGATTTCTCAGCAGCCTTACTGGGGTTTGCGCTGTTCGATCAACTCTATTGGTTTCTACTCTTTGCGGCAGCCGGTTCCTTGCTGTTTGCCGGTGCCATGATTTGGGTCATCCGCCCATCTGCAGTGTCATCTCCTCTGCCATAAATGTCGAGCTTATCATCCGACTAACGTGTTGCGTTATATCCTTCTAGCCCTTGGCCTCATCGTTCTGAGCCTTCTTGTCTGGCATATCGGTCCGACCAATATCTATGAGGCCGTTACCAGACTCGGTCCGATAGCTTTGTTGGCCATTCTGATCCCATCGGTCCTCATGTATTCCGTTGAAGCCTATGGGTGGAAAGTAGTGTTGGGGCGAGCGGCACAAGGAGTTCCGTTTTGGCGACTGCTGACGATTCGGAGCGCCGGCGAAGTGGTGAATATGACTACACCGACGGCCTACCTGGGGGGCGAACCACTCAAGGTCTATCTGCTCAAACGGTACGATGTTCCCATGGCGGAGGGGGCCGCGTCAGTCGTGATTGCGAAGACGACCATGACGATCGCCGAAGTGTTCTATATCCTCACGGGAATCGCTATTGCCTTTTGGATTCTGGGTGTCGGTAGTTCAGCGGGGAAGACGATTACGGCAGCGCTGTTGAGTGTTGGACTCCTGGTGTGTTCAATTGCGGGATTTGTCTTCATTCAGCAGCGTGGGCTCTTTGCATCGATTCTGTCATTGGTCAAGAAATTGGGCTTGCGAATCCGGTCTCTGGAAGCGCAGGAAGAGCACCTGCGCTCGATCGACCAGACGATTCGGAATTTCTATCGTAACCATCAAAAGGCCTTTTATGCGTCGATGGGGGTGTACTTTTTGGGCTGGATGGCCGAATCGATGGAAGTCTTCGGGATTATCTATTTGCTCGGTGGTTCGGTGAGTCCATTATCCGCCCTCTCTATAGGGGCGCTTGCGGTGTTTATCAAGGGCGGCTCCTTCTTCATCCCCGGCAGTCTGGGTGCCCAAGATGCCGGCAATCTCCTGTTGCTCCAAACTTTCGGCTATAGTGACGTGACGGGGATCACCTTCGCCCTGTTGCGACGGTTCCGAGAGCTGGTGTGGATCGGTATCGGGCTGTTGTGCTTGGCAACGGTGGGGAAAGGCAGGATACCTCAGGATCAAGATGTGAAAGTCATTCCTGAGTGATCGTCCGGAGCCGTTCGATCATCCGATCCCACACAAATCCGTGAAGCCGAAAATCCGCCGCCCGCTCCACCTTGTGAAACTGAAGGCCCATTCGATTCCCTTGGACCCATCGGACCTCCGCCTCTTCAACCGGGAGTGACTGTGCCTGATCCGGGAGGATCAGCCGTACGCGGAGGGTGGTCCGCTGGGGTGCGGCACCGGCACACTCGATCGCGCAGCCGAACACTGTGAGGTTCATCACCTTCCCTTCCGCGATCGTCTCCATATCGGAAAACATTACGGGGTATTGCACGGCAAGTGGGACTCGATAGTGATGCCGAAAATAGGGAGGTGTGGATTCCACGGTGGCCCAGGGTAGGAGGTCTGGCGTGGCGGAATGAACCCCCCATTGGCGGGGACGAAGCGTAATCCTCGGAATTGTCTTGGATCATTGTACGATGCGGATCGTATCAGGCGGAGTAGTGTTTATTGAGGTGTTCTCGCTGGAACTGCATAATGTGCCTGATCAGCAGCTCTCGATCCTGATTGGCCATCCTGACGAAGCGGCCATGGAGGCGATACGTGTTGTGTGGGTAGGGGATAGGGTCAACACGCAACACTTCGAGGTAGGACTTAAAGAGCACCTCGCCAGGAAGGAGCAGGGCGCAAGAGAGAGTCTCGTTGACCGCGAAGACTTGGTTGAGTGTGATGCCGATGCCGCCACCGCTGATATTGACGGACCGCTGGATGAGCGTTGCTTCCGCCGTGTCGCTTTCAGGCTGAAGACAGATGGGCAAGGTGACGGTGATGCGATAATACTCGCGGCGATCTTTCGGAGACGGCTGTGGAGCCGTGGTATCCGATGGCATGGTGGAGAGGAGTATATCAAAAGACGGACGTCACTCGCGCCGTCGGTCGGGTCGTTTTATCGAGCACGATAATTTAGTCGCCATCCAAATGGTGCCTCCAATTCACATTTCACAACCTGATTCGAGAGCTCCGGGCTTCCTACTTACGGCTGATGCCCGAGGCGGCGGCCGATGACGTCCATCATGGGTTTGATGAGCGGCAGTTCTTGGAAGAGTTCGTGGTGAGAAATCGGTTCCACTTCCCGCACTTCTTTGAGCGGTTTGATAAACATGATGGCCACGACTAACCGCAGCAGGGCCGAGATTAAAAAGATCACCAGTAGGTTCGACACAAAATGCACTTCGAACCATCCGATGGTAATCTCGGGCGCGAGCACGGTACTAAGCCATCCCCCCGCCATGGTTCCAAGAAACGCGCTCGTGGCGTTGACTCCATTGCTCATTGCGACGGCTCCGGCTCGTTCTTCGCTCGGCACCAGATCATAGACCGTGTTCTGCAATCCTAGATTGAATCCCGACCACACCACGCCACCCAGGCAATTGATTACCATCAACCACCAAATCTGGTCGGTTATTAGGTATAACGCCGGCAGAATCGGTACGCCGAGGCCGGTGGCCCACAGCAGTTTCTTGTTCCCGTAGCGGTCCCCAATGCGTCCCCACCCGTTCAACGCTAAGAATCCACCGACGATGGCGGTGGCGGCCCAAGTAGAATACTCAAAGTACGTAAAATGCAAGTCTCGTAACAGGTAAACGGCAAAGTAGGGGCCGGCCAGCAACGCGGCAAAGTGCATGCAACCCGAAAACCAGAGAAATCTCACAAAATCGCCGTGTCGGCCGGCCATCACGCAATCACGGAGACGCAAATGCAAGTGAGCCGTTACAGGGACTGCCGATTCGTCCAATCGGCGCAGATCACGAGCAGCCATCCCGCGTGCAGCGGCCGCCATGAGAAACAGTGCCGTAAAGCCAGCCCACGCGACTCCTCGATGTTGAGCCCAAGTCAACACGAGACCTCCGGTCACTAAGGCAATAAAACTGGCGGCCGACATGATCCGAGCCCGCCGAGCGAAGTACACGCCGCGACGGTCCGGATCAATCAAGTCCGTGATCAAGCTATTCCATGCGGGGATAGAAAAATGACCGACGACCACGAAGGGAACGGCGCACACAATGACCAGGATCGCACCGTATTCCGGAAACACCATGGGGAGAAAAAGAAGAGGCAACCACAACAGCGCCTGGGCGATCGCGCCCGCGACGACGACTGCATGGCGATGGCCGAACCACCGCAGCCACATGACCGATCCAAATTGGGCAAAGGTCCCGATAAAGGCCGGAAGGGTATTGAGCATGCCGATCTGAGATGTGCTGGCCTGTAGGGTGAGTGCAAAAGCCGTGAGATAATTTTCCCCTGCTCCTTGCATGATCGCCGTGTAGGCGCCTTCACGGATACCATATTGCTCGTTGTGCGCGCGCCGGTCGGCAGCGGTATCAGCTTGCGAGTCATCCTGTGGGATCATGAAGAAGATATCCGAATGATTACCAGAAGCAGAAGCTCTCGTCACCATACCGAGTGGTGCCATTCTTCGCAACCACATGTGGGATAAGAGTACAGGCCCGGATGGTTGTGGTACTATGCCGCGCATGAAAATCGCATTAGCTCTGCTCTGGATCGTCTTGTCGCTACTTGGCGCTTTGGCCATGGCGCAGGTCGCAGGGTTCGTCCATCCTGAAGAAAAGGTGAACGGCCTTTGGCTCGTCGTAGCGGCTGCCTGCATGTATGTGCTGGCCTATCGGTTCTATGGCCGCTGGATTGCCGGACAAATCCTCGGACTCAACAATCAGCATGTGACGCCGGCAGTGCGGCTGAATGACGGCGTGAATTTTCACCCCACCAACAAGGTCGTGCTCTTCGGTCACCACTTTGCGGCGATTGCGGGGGCGGGGCCCTTGCTTGGTCCGGTCTTGGCGGCACAGTTTGGTTTTCTCCCCGGCTTTCTCTGGCTGGTGATTGGAGCGGTGCTTGCCGGAGCAGTACAGGATTTCATCATTCTCGTGGCCTCCATGAGACGCAACGGGCGCTCGTTACCCGAAATTGCACATGATGAACTGGGCTCGATTACCGGCACGGCAACGGCAATAGCAGTACTCTTTATTGTCGTGGTGGCATTGGCGGGATTGGGGTTCGCCGTCGTGAATGCCCTCTATCATAATGCCTGGGGTACATTTACGATTGCGATGACGATACCAATCGGCTTCATCATGGGCCTGTATCTGCAAAAGTTTCGTCCCGGTGCGGTGGCGGAAGTGTCGGTGCTTGGCGTAGTTCTGTTGATTGCGGCGGTACTGTTCGGCCGTGTCGTCGCACAGTCTTCCTATGGGTGGCTCTTCGAATTCGACCAAGCGGCGCTGATCTGGCTCCTAGCCGGCTATGGCTTTCTCGCCTCGGTCTTGCCGGGGTGGATGTTGTTGGTGCCGCGTGGCTATCTCTCAACCTTCATGAAGCTTGGGGTCGTGTTTCTGCTCGGGTTCGGCGTCATCCTGATGGCGCCGACGATTGAGATGCCGCGCGTGACGATCTTTGCCGGCGGAGGGGGGCCGATTATTCCCGGCACACTTTTCCCATTTCTCTTCATTACGATTGCTTGCGGAGCGATCTCGGGCTTTCATTCGCTCGTCTCATCAGGCACGACACCCAAGATGATCGAGCAGGAGTCTCAGGCGGTGGTGGGGTATGCAGCGATGCTGTTGGAAAGCTTTGTTGGCGTGATGGCGTTGATTGCGGCCGCAGTGTTGATTCCCGGCGATTACCTGGCGATTAATACGACATTGGGTTCGGATGCGCTGGCGGCCATGGGTTTTGCACCGGCACGAATTGCCGAGCTGTCGCAATTGGTCGAGGTGGATGTGGCCGGGCGTCCGGGCGGCGCCGTATCTTTGGCGGTCGGGATGGCATCGATCTTCTCGGGGTTGCCTGGTATGTCGGGCTTGATGGCCTATTGGTATCAGTTCGCGCTGGTGTTCGAGGCATTATTCATCCTCACGACAATCGATACAGGAACGCGCGTGGCGCGGTATCTCATTCAAGAGATGGCTGGGCGAGCCTATGCACCCTTTCGTCGAATGAACTGGCTGCCTGGCGTTTTGTTGAGCAGTGGTCTAGTCGTGGGAGCCTGGGCCTATTTGATCGGGACAGGGAGCATTTCGACGATTTGGCCGATGTTCGGTGCGGCGAATCAGCTGCTGGGGATGCTGGCGCTCTGCATTGGGACGACGGTGTTGATCAAGATGTGGAAGTCGTCCTATCTCTGGGTGACGGCGCTGCCGATGCTTTTCGTGGGCATGATTACATTGACCGGATCGTATGAAATGTTTTGGATGTTCTTGAAGAAAGCCGGAACATTGGCGGCAGGACAGGCCGTTGCCCTCTACCTGGACGCGGTATTAGTGGCACTGGTGGCGGTATTGGGCATGATTGTCTTGAGCGACAGTATCAGGCAGTGGTATGGCTACGTGGTCTTGAAGAAGCCGTTTACATCAAGTGAAGTCGTCGTGAGGGCAGGCGGCGGGGCTGCTGGGCGGATGCAAACTGCGATTCATCGTAATGAAGAGAAGGGGTTTAAATTGCCGCACGGAACGGGGTGCTGCTAACGGATGTTGAAAAAAGCTTCCAGCTGCGTTCTCGCATCGCTCAGAGGCTCAACATATCAAACGACGTATGCCTCGCCCTTTAAGACATTGGGTGCCCACCAACTCGCGCCCGTCCGCAAACTGGAGGTTCCTTATTCGTCGCCTCGCGAACCTCGTTGAGCCTTGCCGGAAGACCTTTTTGAACATTCGTAAGACGCACAAGATGAGGGGTTGACACATGGCTGATCAGTTTTCATTCGACGTGGTGTCGGAAGTGAATATGCAGGAGCTGAAGAACGCACTTGATCAGGCGACGAAGGAGATCAAGCAGCGGTTTGACTTCAAGGACACGAAGACGGAGATCAGGCTGAAGGAGAAAGAAAAAGAGTTGGTCGTTGTCTCTGACGACGAGTACAAGCTGAAGGCGGTGCAGGAGATCATCAAAGCAAAGTGTGTGAAGCGTGGGGTTTCGTTGAAGGCTTTCGACTACGGTGCGGTGGAACCGGCGTTAAGCGGAACGGTGCGGCAGATGGCGAAGATTCAGAGTGGTTTGGCATCGGACAAGGCTAAGGAGATCACGAAAGCGGTCAAGGATTCCAAGCTGAAAGTACAAGCACAGATTCAGGGCGAGCAAGTGCGGGTGCTGGGAAAGAGCAAGGATGAATTGCAGTCGGCGATCGCATTCTTGAAGGGTAAGGATTTCGGGGTCGACTTGCAGTTTACGAACTATCGATGAGGAGTGCTCTAGCACGCTTGCTCGCGGAACGCACAAGTCCACTTATCGGATACTCTGGTTGGGAACGTTCCATGCGCGGACTTGAAGATCAACCAGGTTTCTCTCACGCAGCCAACTTTCCATGGCTGATCCCGCCCGTCTTATGAAAAAAATCATCGGCCTTCTGCTTCTGCTGCTTGGAATTCCTCTTCTTGGCTGCAATCGCAGCGATCCGATCGTCGTCATTCAGCTCCATCCGAACAATCCGGATATCATGTATGTGGCGACGAACGACTATATCTATAAGACTCGTGACGGCGGGCAGACCTGGACGAATCTATCCAAAGGAATGAGTCACTCCCGTGTGATCGCTATGGCAATCGATCCTGTTTATCCCGCGACGGTCTATGCAGGGACGAAGGGCGATGCCGTCTACAAGAGCCATGATGGTGGACAGCGCTGGATCTCGATGCATTCCGGGCTTGATGATGCGACGATTACCTCCGTGGTGAATCAGTTCCTCTTCGATCCTGCCGACGCGCAGCACATCTTTCTTGCTACGACGATGGGCGTGTTTGAAACAAAAAACGGCGGCGAACAATGGACGAAGAAAATGGAGGGGATGAAAGAGGTATTGATGGTCGTGACGCTGGGCATGGATCCAGCCAGGCCTTCCATTCTGTACGCAGGCACCAGCGGCGGCGTTTACAAGTCGATCAATCAAGCCGGCCATTGGGAAAAAGTGAACAACGGGCTGGTTCCGCCCAACATGCTGAAAACGTCGCGAGCGCTGAATGTCACCTCGATCCTGGTCGATCCATACGAGTCCAATACCGTTTACGCCGCCACGCTCGCGGGGTTGTATAAATCAATGGATGGGGGCAACGTTTGGAAGCGAATTGGAGAATCACTTGCCGATCAAATGATTGTGGCCATGGTGCTCGATCGAACGCGTCGAGGCGTGATCTACGTCACGGGGCGTGATGGAGTGCATCGAAGCGAAGATGCCGGCGCAACATGGAAGTTGGTCAACAGTGGGTTTGTGACCACCAACATCAGAACAATCGCACAAAGTGCAATCCATCCGAAGGTCTTCTATGCAGGCACGAACGGCAGCGGTTTGTATCGCAGCGAAGATGCTGGGGAGACTTGGGAACCGATACCGACGGTTAGGGATAACCTATAGGGATTAGACTACCGTCTCCGGCTGTTCAGGTCGGAATCCCCGATAGAAGCGCCGACGCCGCGTCGCGGAAGTGTGGAAGCTCCTTCACGATTTTGTGCGCTGTCGATTTCGAACCCCGTGCTGCTGGACATAGAGGTGTCCTGTACATCTGTTCCTGGTCGACGCGGGAGTAGGCTGTCGTGAACATCCTCTCCTCTGCGTGGGCGAAGTGACTCGCCCACATTGCTATAGGGAGATACTGAGGCTCCGATGTCCGCACCGAAGTGGGAATTTAACTTGGTATCCTCAATATCTCCTCCAATTCGTGAGCGTAAGGTCGTGTCTTGAATCTCCATCCCGGTCGGTGCTGCTGATGGCGGCTTTTTGGCTTTGAACTCTTTTTTGATCGCCTCTTCATCCTCTTGGATCAGCGCTTTGGCCCGGCCGCTGGCTTCATAGCCGACGTCACTGAGACCTCGCTGTGCCTCGTTCAATTTATCCAGGCGTCCCTTGAGTCGAAACAGGTCTGCACGTGCATGTGCGACGGTTCCTACAATTTCGCTGAGCGTGAATTGTCTAGCAAAGGTGCCGAGCTTCGGGCCTTGTGCAGAGTTGCCGCCCAAACCACCCGGTCCGGACCCAATACCAAATCCAGCGGAATTGAAAATGCCTTTTTGTTGTACGGCTTTTAGTATGTGGTTGGCTTCGTCGATTAAATCGACGATTTCTGCGGGTGCACTGTTGTCGGTCAAGCAACATGAGACGAATGTCCGATAGCGATCTGAAAATATGGAGGCTGCATTCTGCAATTCCACGATCTTTATTGGATCGCGTTCAGGAAGATCAATTCCCTGTTGGCGCGCATTCTCCTTGAAAGATTCTGCCTCCTGTTGGTCGTAAAGTGGCTCACAACCCGAACTCCTTTTTGTTGAAATCTGTTGGTCGGATGTCTTGTTCGAGCACCAATAGACCGGTGCTGGTTGGTTAAGAGGGTTATCGGGATTGAAGTCCTTCGCACCGGCCTGTTCAAGACAAAGGAGTGAACTGATAAGGAGCAGAAGCGGTCTCGTGTATGAGCGGACCGAATGGCATGTACCCATGAAAAACATTCTCTAATTGAAACCCCTTTGAAGTCAATAAAACTCTAAGAGTGTGATCGGCTAGGAATGTATCGGTATCGGTCATGGGTTCAAGTGGTGTAGCCTATTGTATTGAAAAGCAAATAGCTCAAAAACGAGGTCTGCTCCACACGGCATGTAGCCTCATCTCTTGCGCTGATAGCGATACGCTAAAGTCTGTTGACAACCAGAAATGCGAGAGTATACTTCGTCCTGACGTGGGAAGAAGTGGAAGCGAGTGGGCGATAATATTGTTCACAAAAATTTGCATGTCCCAGTGCTTGGTCGTGAAGTAAGCTTTTGGCTTACTTCTAAGCGATCTACCATTATTTTGGATTGTACAGTGGGGTATGGTGGGCATGCAGAAATGCTTCTTACATCAACATCAGCTGGAACAATGGTCATAGGGCTTGACAAGGATTTTCAAGCCATTGATTTCTGTAGGCGGCGTTTAAATCGATTTGGAGATCGTATTGTGTTGCGACAAGGGAACTATCGGGACTTGAAGTCGCATCTCGCGGAGGCAGGTATCGCGACGGTCGATGGTGTGCTTTTCGATTTTGGGGTTTCATCTCCACAGTTGGAAGATCCATCGCGAGGTTTCAGCTTTCAGCGAGAAGGTCCCCTTGATATGCGTATGGATCAAACGATTGGGAAAACTGCGGCAGATCTGGTGAACCACAGTTCTGAACATGAGCTCGCGGACATAATCTTTCAGTATGGAGAAGAGCGATATGCCAGGCGAATTGCTCGAGCAATCGCGCAGGAAAGGCGATGTCGTCCGGTCGAGAGCACGGCAGCGCTCGTTTCCATCATCGCGCGGTCCGTGCCGGGATCATATCGCCACCGACGGATTCACTGTGCAACGCGTACATTTCAGGCGCTTCGCATTGCGGTGAATCATGAACTGGATTTCTTGGAGTCGTCGCTTCGAGATGCAACCGAAGTGCTGGCTTCGGGGGGAAGGATCTGTACGATCTCCTTTCATTCTCTCGAAGATCGTATCGTTAAACATACATTTCGGTCCCTCTCACAAGGTCCGGAAACGACCCTTTCGATACTTACCAAGAAACCGGTCTTTCCTTCTAAGGCAGAATGTGAAGCGAATCCTCGATCGCGAAGCGCTAAATTACGGGTCGCTGAGCGCCAACAAAAGACGAGTCTTTCATGAAGGCCTGCACTGTTTTTCTAGGACTCTGTCTCGTGTTCGTATTTGTGTGGGAGCGCGTAGATATGGTTCGGATGGGTTACCAAATCGAGCGGTTGAAGCGTGAGAAGACGGTACTTGAACGTCAACGGGATGAGCTCCGCGTTAAGGTTTCTGCACTGAGTGCCGCTGATCGGATCGCGAAATTGGCGACCGACAAGCTCGGTATGAGTCTGCCTCAACAGGGACAGATCATCATGGTTCACTCCAGGCCAAGTTATACCCCTGCCCCAGATATTGTGCAGGTTGAGCTGAAAATCGCCAAGAATTATCTTCCCCTCAGGAGGTTCTAGTGACCGGTTCCTTTTCTCGCGGTCGTCGGTATGTCCTCTTGCTGCTGTTGTTATGTGGTTTTATAGTGGTTCTGTTCCGATTGGTCACATTGCAAGTGTGGCAAGCGGCGAAACTTTCGGCCAAAGCGGATCGACAACACCAAAAGACAGTATCGCTGGAAGGGGCGCGCGGCACGATTGCCGACCGACACGGCAAGATTCTGGCGATAAATGTAGAAGTACCGTCCGTATTCGGAATCCCAAACGCATTGGATAGCCCTCTTACGATCGCTCGGCAGTTATCGCCGATTCTGCATGTGAGGACCGATGAGTTGGAACGAAAACTTCGACAGAAGCGGAGTTTCGTATGGTTGGCTCGAAAGTTGGATCCTGAGCAGGGGCGGCAGCTTGATCGTTTGTCACTTGATGGAATCGGGGTAGTGATGGAAGGGAGACGGTTCTACCCAAAGGGCACATTCCTGGCTCATGTGCTGGGTTTTTCAGGAATGGACGGTGAAGGTTTGGAAGGTGTGGAGCATCGATATGAATCGTACCTGCGTGGTGAGAAGCGAATGATGGTGCTGCAGTGCGATGCCTTAGGGCGTACGGTGTTTCCCAAGGGAATGATGGAACGGAGTCCGACACCCGGCCAAAACCTCACGCTTACGATCGATGAGGTGATTCAGTATATCGCCGAAAGAGAGCTGGAGGACGCAGTTGGCCGTGCGCAGGCAAAGTCAGGGACAATGATTGTGCTTGATCCAAAGACCGGAGCAGTGTTCGCTATGGCGGTTAGTCCACGATTTGATCCCAATGCCGTGTCGGCTCTCAACGCTGATCGTTGGCGAAACAGGGCGCTTACGGATGCCTATGAGCCAGGATCCACCATGAAGGCGATGATGGCCGCGGCAGCCATTGAGGAAGGAGTGGTAAGGCCGAATACGATGGTATTCGGTGAGCATGGCCATATGACGGTCGCGAACACCGTGATCCATGACCATGAGCGGCTGGGATGGGTGTCCTTTGCCCAGGTGATCCAGAAGTCCAGCAATATCGGGGCGGCGAAAACCGGTATGGCACTTGGAGAAGATCGGCTCTATCGATATCTTCTTGCATTCGGTTTCGGCCAGCGAACGGAGATCGATCTCCCTGGGGAGGGGGTCGGATTGGTGAGAAATCCAAGAGATTGGGGGCGTCGTTCGGTCGCGTCTATTTCCATGGGGCAAGAGATCGGTGTCACGCCGCTTCAAATGGTATCTGCAGTTGCAGCCATCGCAAACGGAGGTGTGTTGATGAAACCATACGTGGTTTCAGAAATACGAGATGCTGACGGCCACATCATTAGGCAGATACCTCCTCAAGCCAAGCGACGGGTCATTTCTTCGGAAACGGCCCGCAGTGTGACGAAGATTCTCGAAGGCGTCATCACGGACGGCACCGGGACCAAGGCGGCCATTAGGGGATATCGAGTGGCTGGAAAAACCGGTACGGCCCAAAAGATCGACCCACGAACCGGTACCTATTCGGCCTCTCGATTCATTGCATCTTTCACAGGGTACGTGCCTGCAGACAACCCTCAGCTCGCAATGATTGTGATTATCGATGAACCTCAAGGTGAGGCGTGGGGCGGGGTTGTTGCCGCTCCCGTGTTTAGTCGTGTCGGGGAACAGGTATTAAGCTACTTAGGCGTGCCATCGAGTGAGCCCGTCACGTTGGCGATGGCTCGGAAATAGTAATCATACTTGGAAATGTCGAAAACCATGGCAACCTTGCTTCAGGCACTGGAAGGACAGGTGAGGATTCTTGATCGTCATGGAAATTTGGACGTGTCCATAAAAGCGATCACCGACGATTCCCGAACCGTTTCGACCGACAGCCTCTTTGTAGCGGTAAAAGGCGAGCGGGTCGATGGGCACGACTTTATTCCGGCGGCAGTGAGGAAAGGCATGATCGCATTGGTGTCGCAACAGCCGGTGAGTGGGGTGTTGCTTCCATTGGTCTGCGTTGACGACTCCAGAAAGGCACTTGGATTGCTGGGGAGCCGCTTTTATGGGGACCCCTCGTCGCATATTCGGATGATCGGCGTGACCGGAACAAACGGGAAAACCACCACGACCTATGTCTGCAAAGCGCTTCTGGAAGCCCTGCGTCACCCAGTGGGTTTGATTGGAACAGTCGTCTATCAGTTCGGTGAACGCACGATGCCAGCAACACACACGACACCGGGCTCTCTTGAACTGCAACAACTGTTGGCCACGATGGTCGCCGGCGGATGCACCACTGCAGTAATGGAAGTATCCTCTCACGCACTGGCGCAGGATCGCACGAGCGGATGCGAATATGACGTGGCAGTCTTTTCGAATCTAACTCAGGATCATCTCGATTTTCAC
The DNA here is from genome assembly GCA_025936075.1 of Nitrospira sp. Lineage (GTDB taxonomy): Bacteria > Nitrospirota > Nitrospiria > Nitrospirales > Nitrospiraceae > Nitrospira_D. Next base: position 33,929 of record JAICUC010000006.1, read on the forward strand.
AAAACCATGGAGGAGTACTTCCAGGCAAAACTGAGACTTTTTGCAGGATTGAAGAGAGGTCTCAAGGCGAATAAGCGAGCGATCATCAATA
>JAICUC010000097.1 GCA_025936075.1 Nitrospira sp.
GCCGACAGACCAAGCCCGCATTCATCGTCGCGGCATAGAGCTGAACCCAGATCCGTCGGCGTCGAAGCTCTTCTTGATTACCATGCACGGACCAGGACTCTACATCAGCTGATTGAAAGGATGTGTGTGATCCCGACACCTAAAATTAGGAAGGATTCTGCCATGCCTACTATTTTGTGCGTCGAATCTCGCGCATCACTTGCACCATGGCATCGCCCTGAGGCTCATCCTGCTGCAGAACTGATCGACGCAAAGCTAATCCAAGCTCAGTCAATTCGATGGCGCGGCGGAAATTGGCAGCAGTTCTTGCCTGATCCAGTTGATCGTAGCCATCTTTGCATAGCGGGATCTCCTACCCAAACGCTGGAAGAAGTGCACGCGACTCCTCCTCCTGGGTAGTTTCAACTTCGATTCTGCAGATGCAAGCAAAACGCTCCGTCCTGGAAACTATCTTCAAAGCCATTCAAGTCTACCGTCACTCTTTACTGATTTAAGCCTTGTCAGAACCCTATAATCATGAATGCCATACCCAAGAGCTTTGGTCACTTCGATAATTTTTGTCTCAGACTCAACAAGTCTCACCTTAGAAGGGTGAAAAGACGAACTTTTGACGGCAAAATTTGTTCCTGCCCGAAATGCCACGCTTGGATAGATAATGGCATCAATCGGCTCTCCAAATTGCAAACCACCATGAAACATAACCTCGGCCATGGCACTTGTTACTTTGTAATCCGCCTGCGTTTCAGCCGGCCTAATAAATTCATCCGCTAAAAATGCGTCAAACAATGCGATCAAGGCCCAGTCATCCCGATCGAGAATCTTCTTATAGTTCTCTTTAGAACGCTCAAGTGCCTCTCCAAGGTAGGTCTGCTCGGTTCTCCGGAAATAGTCGAGTTCGCCAACTGGAAGCAATATACTTCCAGTCGGCATTGAAAAGGTCGAAAGCACATATTGCTGTCCCAACTCTGCCCTGATTTCAGTTAGCGCTATACCCTCGTGAAGAGAGCAGTATGCTACAGACCGACCCGGCCTGTGACAACGGCCATATTTCAGGGTCTTTTCTGGTTGGAGTGGCCCAAGATCCGCTATTGACTGAAACCATTCACCAGCTTTCTCCAAATGCCGGGCGCGCACGATAGAATGATCCTCTGGTATTGAATAGGATTGATACACATTCAATCTGTCTGCTGCCTTAATAAGCATTCCAAGCATGAGATGAATCTGCTGGTATGGTAGCCGATTCTTGGCACCTCCCCTCAGTTGCTCAATCATGCCCAGCATTCCTTCTTCAGTAATACCCAGATCTGGAGAGTAGGACATACAATAAAACCAAATAGCAGATTGCGGCTTAACGGTGGGAGCTAAATGCAGATAATAAACGGCCTCGATTTCTGATCGGCCCTGGCTAGATCAATCAGCACCCCTTCTCTCAATCCCAGATCGCTCACCAAACATTCTTCGTGGCCCATTGTCTCCATGATCGCCTAATGATAATCGCGCTTCGGTAATGACTTATTCGCGGCTCTTTCCCAGCCGATTAGACCATCACACACTCGTCAGGCAATCTTTCTCCGGCGCATAGCCTGATCCAGATCAAACGTAGTCTGGAGATTCATCCAGAGCTTGGCGGATGTGCACAGCACACGCGCAAGATCCAGAGCTGAGTCTGCCGTGATATCGCGCGTTACCTTTTATCAGCTCGTTCAAACGTGCACGCGTCCAGCCAAGTTTCTGTGCCAGCGCAGCTGGGTCACCTTCCCAGGAACAAGAAACTCTCCGACAGCATTTCTCCAGGATGAAAGGGATTTTTGGGAAGTCTCATGATGCCTGCCTCCTGCCCATCTCAGTGATAATCGCTCACAAGTGGAGAAGATGGGCTTCTTGGTCTACGAAATGGACTCTCTCATTCCCAATTCGATCAGTACACCTTCACGCAACCCCAGATCACTCACCAGACATTCTTCTTGGCTCAGCGTCTCCATAATCGTCCGAATAATGATCGCTCCGGCCGCGATGACTTCTTCGCGGTTCTTCTCCAAACCCGGGAGACCAATACGTTCCGCTTTGGTTCTGCGGATCAACTGGTATTCAAGTTCTCGGACGGTGTCTAGCTTCAGGATGTAGTTATGGATTCTGGCTGGCTCGTAGGTCAGAAGTTTCTGGGCCATGGCTGCAAGAGATGTGATCGTACCGGCAGTTCCGACGAATGTCGCCCGGCGATAGTCGCCCAGACCAGCCACAGCCGATTTTGTCTCTCGTGTTATCCACTCCCGCGCCAGGCTCACTTCCTCATCAGTCGGAGGATCGTGGTGTAAAAGCCGTTCGCAGAGGCGGACGACCCCGATATCGATCGAGTGGATCATTGACTTCTGTCCTTGCAGGTCCAAAATAAATTCGGTACTTCCGCCACCGATATCCAATGCAAGGATATCCGTTACCCCGGCCGGCAAGCCGGAGCGAATGCCGAGCAAGGTCCGCCGCGCTTCTTCCTCCCCCGAAATCACGTCAACATCGAACCCGGCTTCTCGTTTGACGCGTTTAAGAAAGCTATCTCGGTTTTCAGCATCTCGGACGGCACTCGTCGCCACGACCGAGAATGCCTCGACATGGCAGGCAGTGATGACGTTCCGCCATTCTTGTAGACAATGGATGACCCGATTCATTGCGACTGGACTCAGTCGTCTAGTCCGATCAACTCCTTCGCCGAGGCGGAGAATCCGCCGGTCAGATCGGACTTCTTGGAGAGGTTGTCCAGGGGTTAGATCCGCGATTAACAAACGACAGGTCAGGGTGCCGATATCGATACCGGCGAATCGTCGCGCGTGCCGACGCGGTTCGGTCATTGCTCGTTCCGAATTTCTTTCATTTCAGCTTCCAGTTTCTTCCTTGATTCCTTGATCACCTCAACATCCTTGACGAGACGGACAATCTCGGCGTCGTAGACAACCCGCTCTGCCGTTTCGCCCCGTTCCTTCATGTCGATCGCGCGCTCACCGATGTCTTTGTAGAGATCGGAGAGTTGCTGACCGAACTTGCGAAGCTCCAGCCTCATGCGAAGCAATTCCGTCTCTTCCAATGCACGGCCGGCAGCATGAACGGTCCCCAGCCGTAGCGTGGCGATCCCGGCTCGCACATCATCTTTTATTCGCTGAAAGAATCCCACCGATGTCCTAGCTTATCGATCCAAGGTCGAGCTTCTTCTCCCATTTCCGCAGCATTGCCTCTCGCAATCCATGATGGGCCGGCTCGTTCAATCGTGGGTCCGATTGCAGCAGCGAAAAGGCCTCCTGCCTAGCTTGCTGCAACAGATCCCCGTCCCGCACTAGATTTGCCACGCGAAATTCCGGTATCCCCCATTGACGCAACCCAAAGAATTCACCGGGGCCTCTGATCCGCAAATCCTCCTCGGCAATCACGAACCCATCGTTGAACCGGACGAGCGCCTCCAGCCGTTCCCTTGCCATAGGCATAGATTCTTCACTTCCCATCGAACGTCTTCCCAACTGCGCCCTTCTCCGTCCCGGATTCTGAGTCATCAAAAGGCAATAGGATTGCCGGCTGCTTCGCCCCACCCGTCCGCGCAATTGGTGCAGTTGTGCGAGACCAAACCGCTCGGCGTGCTCGATCAGGATGACTGTCGCATTCGGCACATCCACTCCGACTTCGATCACCGTGGTCGTGACCAGCAGCTGGATCGTTCCGGCCTTGAAGTCAGCCATCATCGCTTCTTTTTCGGCGGCTTTCATGCGCCCATGCAGGAGGCCGACACGGAAGTCGGAAAATTCCCCGTTCAGTAACTGTTCGGCTCCCTGAATCGCTGCCTGGAGGTCCGTCTTTTCCGATTCTTCCACCAGCGGATAGACCACATACGCTTGTCTTTCGGCCCGTAATTCATCGCGCACAATCTGATAGGCACGCCGTCGCTGCGTGTCATGAAACAGGAATGTCCGCACCGGCTTTCGTCCCGGTGGCAGGACATCGATCACCGAGGCATCCAGGTCACCGTACACCGTCATCGCCAACGTCCGTGGAATGGGCGTGGCCGTCAAGACAAGCACGTCCGGCTTGTAACCTTTGTCGATCAGGGTCTTTCGTTGCAAGACCCCGAACCTATGCTGTTCATCAATCACCGCCAACCCCAAGTTCTTGAATCTCACCCCCTGTTGAATGAGGGCATGAGTTCCAATCGCCACCTGACTGTCACCTGATGCCAGTCGTTCAGCCTGTGTCCTTTTTATCGAGGATTTCTCTCCTCCACGCAAGAGAATCGTGTGAAGTCCTAGGGCCTGCAACGTTCCAGAAAGGCTTCGATAGTGCTGCTCCGCTAGAATCTCGGTCGGTGCCATCAATGCGGCTTGATAGCCTGAACCACAGGCCATCACCAATGCATGCAAGGCGACCGCCGTTTTCCCGGCACCCACATCGCCTTGCACCAAACGATTCATGGGACGCGGCGAAATCATGTCTCGAAATATTTCACGAATGACTCGATCTTGTGCCGTCGTGAGGCAAAACGGGATGAGACGACTGAGCTGTTGCAAGAGAGGCGTTCGTGGATTGAACCGCAGTGCCTTCGGCTCTTCGTGCACCGATCGATGCCTGGTTGCTAGCGCCAGTTGAAGAAGCAGGAGTTCCTCGAATGCTAATCGTCGATGCGCCGCCGTCCTTCCTCGTTCGAGGAGCTGAAGATCGGCGCCGGTCTTGGGAAAATGAACATCCTGCAGCGCTTCATAGATCGGGATCAACTGCTGCCGCGCCCGCAGAGGCACAGGCAAATGGTCCACAAGCTCTATCCCATGGTCCGTCAATAGATTCTTCACCACTACCCGCATCTGGCGAGAGGTCCATCCTTTGGTCTCATGATAGATCGGCACGATACGGCCGACATGCAGCGTCGATTCGGTATCCTCACCGAGGATTTCGTATTGTGCCACATCCATTCGCGGGGCCATCCATCCCTGTCGAGCTGAGAGCACCCGTCCGCTCATCATCACCCGGGTCCCCACCTTCAGAAGCTCCTCCAAATAGGGTTGATTGAAAAAGACCACCTGCATTCGTCCGGACTGATCTTCGACACCGACTTCCACTACACTCAACCGCCGGTTTCTTGTCCGTTTTGCCTCGCATTTTCCTATCACCCCGCAAATCGAGACCATCGTCCCAGGGACCAGATTTCCGATCGGTGTCATGACCGACCGATCTTCGTAACGCCACGGAATGGTCCAGAGCGCATCCTCCATTGTAGCGATATGCAATCGTTGCAGGACATTGGTGCGCTTCGGCCCGACGCCTTTAACAAAACGAACCGGAAGATTCCAGAGATCGGATCTGCCCGCACTTGTCACTTCCGAATGACAGGAAGCATGCCTTGGCGAATCCTTCAGCCGGATGGGTTCCTGTCGGCCAACAGCTCGAAGCGCCTTAATGAGCAATGCAGCGGCCTGTAGTCGTCGGCGTTGTTCATCGAAGGGAAGCGTCGGGTAAAAATCGACAAAGAGGTCGCGCAATGCAATCAGACGGGCTTCAATGGCCTTGGGATAAACCTCTTGGCGAAGGGCAGACAAGACTTGTGCGGGGATAAATGAACTCAGATTTGTGACGGTCCTTAGATGGGCGCAATCGTCTCGGCTCGCAAACTCAATCGGTCGCGCAATGCGGTCCACCCACTCCTGAAACGGCGTGTGCGGACTCGATTCAGTGAGAGTCTGCATACGGCTGGGATGGTAACACAGCGCCCTTCCACGCTCAACGAACCAGATACACGGCGGTCGAAGTCCATCGACTAGTTTTGTCCGATTGCTTGGTCACATTTTCTTAGGGTGCTACACTCGATATCGACAACTCATGTATCGTCGTAACATTAGACATATTCTGATACCGCTTGCAGCCGGGCTGGTCCTGGTGATTGGCTACAACCTATTCTTGAGGCCTGTCCTACCGCCACAGACGGAACAACCCACAGAAACCGAACCAGTTGCTTCTCCTCCCGTTCCACCGCAGAGCAGGTCGCCTGAAAGCGAGGGGAAATCGGTTCGTGTACTCGATCAGAGCGTGGTGCCACAGACCACGCATGAGAGCCTGCTGGAAGCCATTCGCGATGAGATCGAAAAACATAACTTGTCGCTCGCCGAAACCAAACTGAAAGAGCTCCCCACGGCTGTCCTGTCGGACACAAAATCCAAACCCTTCGTCGCCATCCTGTGGAACAATCTCGGTTTGCAACAGGAACGACTCAATGGCACAAAAGTTTCCATAAATGCTTATAAAAGAGCGTCCGAGCTTGATGATTCAAATTCCGTGATCCTCATGAATCTTGCCCATGCCTATTGGGAACAGCGAGACCGTGCGCTGGATGCAGAATTCCTGATGAAATTGATGAAGATAGCCCCGGATGAGCCATTTCCCCACTTAGCCATGGCCGACTTGTTACAAGAACAGGACAAACTGGAAGAAGCGGCGAAACACTTAGACCAAGCTGCCGACCGCACAAAGCAGGACCCTGGATTGCAGTCATACCTGGCCGCCGTCACGGCGAAAGTTCGCCGAACTCAGTCGGTTGAATCCCACATGGCGGCAAGAAGCAGTACTCACTTTGTCGTAAAGTTCGACGGTGAGGAAGACCAGAATACCTGGATCTCAGTTCTGGAGATTCTTGAAGAAACCTATCGAGAGATTGGACAGAAGTTCGGTCATTTTCCCTCGAAGTCAATCCTAGTCGTCCTCCATGCCAAAGATTCGTTTCAAGGGGCGACCGGGAGCCCCGCGTGGGCCGATGGTCTCTATGATCCCGCCCTTGGACGCATTCAGATTCCCACTCAAGGGGCGACCACGGATCGGAAGTGGTTGGCAAAGGTGCTCCGTCACGAGTATGTCCATGCCCTACTCCATGACCGCTTAGGGACGAGCAGCGGGGCGCTACCGACCTGGTTGAACGAAGGCCTGGCCATGCACTTGGCCGGAGATGTGTGGCCCGAGCTTGATCAGGCTATGAGCGGGGACATCAAAGTGATTCCCTTGATCTATCTGGAAGGCTCCTGGGCCGCCCTGCCGGCCGGTACATCGACCGTGGCTTACTTAGAGGCTAATTCGGCAACACGCTACTTGATTGAGCGATGGGGAATGGCCGGCGTCAATGAGTTGCTGAAGGCTTTGCAAACCAAGTCGACTATGGCAGCTGCACTTCAAAACAAGCTGTTCATCTCATACGAACAGTTCCACCGACAGTGGCTCGAGAGCTTCGAACGGAATCGGTTGTAACTTTTCACTGCTTAGATCGATCCCGGTACGGACTCTTCCTGCGATACATGAGGCCAAGAAGGAAGTATATCGGCCTGATCGCTGTGAGATTGCTCAGGCCCTTCATCGGACCCCCGTTGAGAGAGCTGATCCTCCCACAGAACTTTCTTTCCGCTGGGGTCATACATGCGAATCTTGAAACTAAAAGTGTGGGACCTCGCGAGTGGAATACCGTCCGGCTGGATCGATCGATCTGCAATCCAATGAGCTCGCGGAATTTGTGTACGGACGGTCGTAAACTCGTCCTCCCACACAAGCACCCCGGTCTCCGCATCCATTGCACGCAGCAAAAATACCGGCTGCTCCATAGTCGCTTCAACAAGGTGTACCCTCGTAACGGTTGCTCGCAGCGGCAGTGCGGTCGATACGACCTTTCCTCCGGCCTTCCAGTCTGGCTGCACGAGGTTTAGACGTCCCTCCCATTGGAATACGCCGGTATTTGCGTCGTATACCCGCAAGACGAAATTGGAGAGATCTGTAGCGCCAAGTCCGACGCCGCCGGCAAAAATACGCGGACCGCGGTTCGATCTCACACCGTCGCTCTCTTTGACGGCCAGTTCATAAATTTCATTGGACAAGATGTCGCCCGATTCAGCGTCATACACCTTTACCGCAATCGTTGAGACGCTGCCGATTTGGTAACCGAACCCTGCGGCCACAATCGCCCTTTTATCCTCTGTGCCGATTTCGCCCCATGCCTGACCAGTAGAAAATGAGAGACACAAGACGGCTGCGACTAACCCGATCAGGACTTTCGAAGATTCATGGTCAACACGAGCCTGCAGCTGATCCGTCACATGGACTAGGCGAGAAAAACCCGACAACACATCCCATCTGCGCAACATAGACCCTCCTCAAAAGTTGAACGCATTCTGGAAGAGGGTCTGTCGTCCGTAAATTCCTCGCAGTTAGGAAGAGTCCCCTCGGAAGAGGGGGACCGGCAGAAATCAGGAGTCGCTTACGTCAATCCGGTTGATTAAGGAGGGTCGGCTTCGCCAAACCATCGATACCGATGGCGTGCGACCATGCGATAGCTCCATTCGGCAAGCCGTCTGGCAGATGAAAACCGTAACCACCACAGCAGAAGCCTCCCACCGGGGAGATTGAGGATGAGAGGAAGAAACGCTTCGAATCCCTGGAACACTTCTCCTGAAGGTCGAATCAAGAAGGCTGCATCAGGACGACCAGGACGATAATTCGACCCTAAAATTCTCTTTGCCGCATCGCTCTGATACGCAAGGAACTTCACGTCGGATTCCGCTTGCCCAATTCCCAGCTCTTCGAGTTTCTGTTTTGTAGACACACATAATCGGCATTCTTCATCATAGACCAATAGGCAGACTTGCCAGGATAACTGGTCTGCAATCTGCTTCTTGAATTCCATGGTGCAGAAAGGTTAGCACTTTGAAATCGCAGGCAACAAGACAACCATTGCCGACGTTTTCCTCCACGGTCTATAGTCTTCAGATGAAACAAACCGTCTTGCTGAATCTGCTGATTGGCACGCTTATCGTCGAAACAGGATTCTTCCTCATAGAAAACGGCATACCAGCAAAACCGGGCATGGCTGGGAGAATCGGCTTTTTCATCCTCACGCCTCTGACACTCGCAGTATTGATTTGGCTTCGCCTCCGATGGGCCGCCATAGCTTGCGTGATCTACGCCACGGTTGGATTGGCACTGGATATAGCCACAATTATTCAGGTACTGACAAAAGATTCAGAGGCGGGAATTTCCTTGATAGCCAATGTGGTCAGCGGGCTGTTCTATTTCCTTTTGATTGTATCCGGCGGCCGGTCGTTTTTGGACGTTGACCCGGCGCCGATGCCTCTAAAATCCCGTCCTCCCAATCCTCCGTCTCTTTCCTGATAGGAAGCGATTTGGCCGTGATGAATCCAGCATCTTTCAGCCAGTTGGCTGTTTCCGAGGCTGAATAGGTATTTCCGCCTTCCGTAAACAACAACATCGACACAGCAAACAAACTGGCTTCTGCCGGGTACAAACCTTCGCGATCGTGCAGGAACGCGTCTTGGATGATGAATCGGCCACCAGGGGTTAATGCGGCCAAGGCTCGGCGAAAAATGGCCCGGTTCTCTTCGGGCGAATACATGTGCAGCACATTCGAGTACCAAATCACATCATATGAGCCAGGGATAGGATCTTTCGAGAAATCAAGCGGGAGGTAGGAGAGTCGATGCCTCGCTTTGTGCCTGCCGGCGATTTCTTTGGCAACTTCAAGAGCGGGTTCTCGATCACACACGGCAGCGCGAAGCGTTGGGTTCCTCGCGAGAAACGCCATGGCATAGGTGCCTGGCCCTCCACCGAGGTCCAGAAGTGTTTTCGCACGACCCATATGAACTTGCGCAGCAATCGCAGGGGCAATTTCCAAGGTCGTATGGTGCATGGCCCACGTGAATTGTCGACGGTAGTCCGGACTGTCTGGAATATCATGGTCGATCGGCAAGCCGCTCCGCACGGATTCCGACAATCGTATCCAGTCCGCCCAATGGCGTTTGATCAAATTCAAATATCCGCCACGATATGCGCGATGGTAGGCATTCAGCGCTGTGGCTCCCAGTCGGCTATTCCGATAGCTGGCTCCTTTTTTCTGTAAGACCCCGACGGCGGCAAGGTTACGACAAATGATGCTCAAACCCCTTTCGCTGACCTTGAGTTCCTTGGCAAGATCCGGGATGGTCCACAATCGGTCGCCGACAGTCGTAAAAAGATCCAGTTCCAGCGCAATCAACAACACTCGTGGCAATCGATAGGCTGAGACAACGTCACGAAATTCGTCGAATGTCGTGATTCGTTGCGTCATGATGCGCTACCGATTTGCCTGCAGCACCACCGGAGGAGATCTTCCAACTTGGCGGGATTCTCCAAATCCGCACCTCGAGCAAACGTGACCGCTACAAACTCGTCAGTCATTTCGGTCTCCTCAACAAACCCGGATTGAAGGAGGAGCGGCCGATATTTGGAAACAGCAGGCTGAAGAAAATACTTGGCCTGCTTCGCGACTTCATCCGTTCCTAAATCTTCCGGCGTTCCTTCGGACATGAGCGCCGCGATGCTCGCGCGATCGGCGCGCGGGGAGATTGCGCCGGTCGACAATGACACGGCGGCAAAGATCTGCTCCGATCTGGTGAGCTTCGCGAATTATGGATTCCCCGAATCGCATGCGTGGAGCTTCGCGCTCATCGGCTACGCGACAGCATATCTCAAGGCGCACCATCCCACTGAATTTTTTCTGGGGTTGCTCAACGCGCAGCCCATGGGTTTCTATCCCATCTCGACGCTGATCCACGACGCCAAGCGCAACGGCGTGGAGGTGCGGCCGCCCTGTCTCGCTGTTGGCGAACCTGACTGCACGACCGA
>JAICUC010000343.1 GCA_025936075.1 Nitrospira sp.
ACGCTGGGGGGCGATGTGGTCTATGGCCATCGCCTCAAGTGGACGGCGTGGGGAGGTCCTCCCTTTGACACCCCCGATTTCAAAAACGACCGCACGTACCTGGCCTTCAGTGGCTATCTGCTGGCAGCCTCCGGGCTGCCGTTCGTCGAGAGTCAAAAACACCGATTGGTTTCGAGCTTCCATGCCGGCATTGGGAAGGACCTGGACCGATTTACGGCGTTCCGGCTTCCTGGCCGCCCCACCGGCTATGAATGGGACGCCGTGTCGTTACCAATGATCCATGGCGTGGCCTTCAATGAGCTCTTTCCCCGGCACTACGCCATTGCGAATCTGCAATATCGGTATGAAGCACTCTTCTTTCTGTATCCCTATGTGGAAGCCGGCTTCGCCTTGGTCGATCGCCCGCGCTTTACGGCAACCGGCCGGATCAAACAGTCGACTGACTCAATGCCCACTGTGGGGCTGGGGGTGGTGTCTGCTGCTCCATGGCGGTCCCAAATTGAATTGAACTATACGTATAATTTTGGCATTTTCCGCGATTCGGATGGAGGGCCGCCCACACGAGGCGGTCACGGGATGTTCCTGTTCTGGTCGAGGGAACTGGGTGCAACCTCGCGGGGCTCATGAGTCGATCAAGGGGAAAAGCACAATTCTCCTGCTCTAGATAAGCGAACGTGGTAGCGGCGCATAATCGATTAAGCCCATCACGAGGACGCAAGTAAATTGACGAGAGTCATGGCATTTTTTGCAGCCTTGCCCCGGTAGTGATTGTTGAAATACACATAGATGTCCTTCGCACCTTTCTGATTCAGCCCAGCGATCACCGGCACCCATGCCTTCAGTTCCTCGTCGCTGTACTCATAGTCGTAGCGCTGATTGCGTGAGGCCTTGCCTTCCCACATCGCCTTATTCTGACCGTGGAAGCGGACATAGGCAATATCGGAAGTCGTCTCGATCCGGGCTTGAGGGCGGGTTTTTGACCTGCGGCATGTCCACAATACAGTAGCCCGCGTTCAGCTCGCGCAGCAGGTCCATCGTGTTATCGTTGATCCATTGCGCGTGGCGGAATTCAATCACGACCCGGACTTTTTCAAGCGATTCCACAGCCCATCGGAGATATTCTTCATTTTTTGGCGAACATTCAAAGGTCGCCGGGAGAGAGGAGCTGATAATAGGTAATGTTGAGTTCCAGCGTGTTGAAAAGCTGCGCGTAGTATTCAAGGCGATGCTGGGTTTTCAGGCCGGTAGGGAAGAAGGACCCGTACCAGTCTTTATAGTCGAAGCCCGATGTGCCGATTCTGATCACCGTTCACCCCTGCCGTCATTGTTACTTAGCATCAGGTTCAGTGGTTGACGATCAAGGTACAGATACAGCCACAGGCGCCGCCGCACGCATGTCGGCAGTGAGCATTTGGTGCCGGCGCTGTGTGGGTCATGACGAGATCTTTAGTCCATGACAAGACGTCCTGTCTGCTCGTGATCATGTGCGGCCTCCCACCAGCGGGTCTGGATTGGGATCCAACAGCATGGGAACCATCGGCAGCACGGGCTCATCCAGCGGCCGTGGGACAGGAACGGGATCTGGCAGCATGGGATCGCCCGGCAGCGGTTCGTCTGGAAGCATGGGTTCCTCTGGTGGGATGGGCTCATCCGGCGGCGCGGGAGGAGGCGGACGGTAGGTGCGTCGTTATTTAATGAGTAAAGCGGCTCCGGATCATGCTGGTGCGGATCGCCGATCAGGACCGTTCAGGGCGGGAATCGTTGGTAATTGACGCGGGCTAAAAATCCGATGGAGGTAATCGGCCCTTGATGTCGCGTCCAGAGCGTGAGTCTTCGGAGCTGCCGTCCGTTTCGAGGACCGTGAACTTTGCCTCTTCGGGGAGCGCTTTGCACGGATAGCTGATCGAACTTTATCATCGGCTAAAGCTGTAGACGACACTTCTGATGATTGACTTTCCTGCCGTACCTGCATGGTGAATCCTCCTTCGCTTATCATAGGGATGAACCTATGACCGGGCGAGGAAACTCACGTTGCTATCTTCTCTGGACAGTCTGCTCCTCGACAGACAAGGTTTCCCAGTCCGAACCAATGCTTCGATAATAAAGCCCCACGTTGCGGCCCACCTACATGCTCATCCCTCCTCGATTCGCAACGAATCAGTCAGGAATGGCTGGATGCTGACATCGATTTCTTTCGGTCTATCTTTTGCACCACCAACTCCTGTGAAGAAGTGGTATCACCCGAAACAATTGTGGCCTCTCCTGAAGGTCTCCGCCGCTGACTGGAGCCATGACCATGCGCCCCGACTCGGCGCGGCGCTGGCCTACTACACCATCTTCTCGATGGTGCCTCTCCTTATCATCATCATTGCGATTATTGGCCTCGTCTTCGGCCAGGAAGCGGCGCAGTCGACGATCATGGATCAAATCAGTCGTCTCATCGGACCGCAAAGCGCAGCGGCCATCAAAGATATGATCCAGCGGGCCGATCAGCCGTCGACCGGCATCATCTCGACCATCATTGCCACTATCACCTTACTGATGGGAGCCGCCGGATTCTTTGGACAGCTCAAGGATGCGCTCAATACCGTCTGGGGCATGGCGCCGAAAGAAGGTCGAGGGATCTGGGGGTTCGTCAAAGATCACTTTCTTTCGTTCGCCACGGTATTGGGTACGGCCTTCCTCCTGCTCGTTTCTCTGGTGCTCAGCACAGTCTTGGCCGCCGTTGGCAAATGGTTTGGGACTCTGTTGCCGTTTCCGGAAGTCGTCCTGCAAGCGTTTAACCTCGTTCTCTCTCTTATCGTGATCACCGCACTCTTTGCATTGATCTTTAAAGTGCTCCCGGATGTCCATATTAGTTGGCGGGATGTGTGGGTTGGTGCGGCCCTCACGTCGATCCTCTTTACCCTGGGCAAGTTCGCCATCGAGCTCTATCTCGGGAAAAGCCATATAGGATCGACCTACGGGGCCGCTGGCTCCCTGGTCTTGGTCTTGGTCTGGGTATATTACTCCGCTCAAATCCTCTTATACGGCGCCGAATTTACGCAGGTGTATGCCCATTGGATGGGGCATCAAATTCAACCCACTGACGAAGCCACAGTCGTCGATGCCAAAATGCAACCCGCAGCCGCCTCGCCGGCTGAAACCGACATACATGCCGCTCAAAGTCCGAAGAAAGATACTCGGTCACGACTGGGCCGCCGCGCAATCATCGCAGCCGCAATCGTGGGGGTCCTGATTCTGGCGGTGCTCATCGGAAGCTTACTGCTGAACGAACCACTCAAGCACTATGCTGAACGCCAGGCGAGCGAGCGGCTTCCCGAATTTGACATCACGATTGGCAAACTCCACTTACAGCCGTTCCGGTTAGGAATGAGTGTGGAAGACCTCCAGATACGGCTCCGAGCCCAACCGGATCCGCCATTGGCAGAGATTCCGCGGGTGAAGGCCGACATCCGATTCCTCCCTCTGTTCACCGGCAAGATCGATGTCAATCTACAGATCGAAGACCCACACCTAGCCGCAACGAACCGGCAAGTCGATTCGATCCTCCACACCTCCAAGCGGGAGGAAGTCAAACAGGAGGCGGTGGCCTGGCAGGACACCCTGCGGAATATGATACCCATCCACGTGTCGCTGTCCCTCTCCAACGGTGAAGTGTGCTATCAGAGCGACCCACATGCCGATCCCATCCAGCTCCATGGACTTCAAGTTACCGCGGCGAATGTCACCAATCGGCCACCTGAGAACGAACCCTATCCGTCGGAGCTTCGTGTGAAGGCTCATTTGGCTGATAACGCCGAAGT
>JAICUC010000416.1 GCA_025936075.1 Nitrospira sp.
AGGGTGAGCGGGGCTCGCCGGGCTGTCCGAGACGATCTATCTCGGATGGGCTCGGTCGAAGCTCGCCTTGCACGATGAGCGGTATAGCTGAATCGACATATCGGAATATTTGGCTAGTGCCCGACCATGCTATTTCGGAGGCTTAAATGGACAGCCGTCAGTCTCGCCGTTCTGATGGTCGTTCTCTCAGCCGCCGCGTTCTTTGCGGATGAACCTCTCCACCGGTATGTCGAACGAACCGTCAACGAAGCGGCGGAAGGATACAGCTTCCAGATCGGCACGCTCGACTTACACCCGCTCGCCCTATCGGTGGACCTGGGGGATGTGGAGGTGCGACAACAGGCCCACCCGGATCCTCCAGTGATCAGTATTCACGAAATCGTCATCGATATGCGGCTCGCCCCTCTGTTGAAGGGGAAGGCGAGGGGCAAAATTCATCTCAACGACCCGATTATTACCGTCACACAGCAGCAAATTAAGACCGCACTGGCCAAGGCTGATCAAAGAACTGAGCAGACGGTGCCTTGGCAGGATCGGATTCGAGGCATGATGCCTTTCACCGCGGACCTCTTTATCAAGAACGGGGAGGTGAGGTATGAGCGGCAGCCGAACGCCGAGCCGATCCGGATGACGGCGCTGGATATTGAGGCGCGCAATCTCACGAATCGTCCGGAAGATACGCAATCCTATCCCTCTGAACTGGTTTTGCGCAGTAGGCTGTTCGATGCGGGACGTGTGGAGTTCAACGGTCGGACGGACCTTCTGAGCGAGCCGCTTCCCAAGGTCGATGCGTCCATCAAGTTGAGCGGGCTGCGTATCGCCGATTTGATGCCCATTGTGGGAGCCTATCACCTTGTCATGAATAGAGGCACCTTCAGCGCGACAGGCCGAGTCATGCATGAGAAGCAGACGGTTTTTTCTCTCGAATCGTTTGTGCTGGAAGGCGCCAGGATCGCCTATCGGTATCAGCAAGAGACCAAATCCAAGCAGCGGCGTCAACTTGAGCGAGGAGCGGAACAGGCGGCAAGGGCTCACCGTGATCCGTCGTTCGTGTTCAAAGTCGGTCATGGAAAAATATTCAACAGCGAAATGGAATTCGACAATCGCTCGACCCATCCTGACTATCGCCTGTTTCTGACGGATATCAACGCGGAGGTGGACAACTTGAGTAATCGACTTGAGGAAGGCACCGGCGTCGTGAAGATCACCGGCAAGTTCATGGGCAGCGGTCCCACGGTGGTTACCGGCACGTTTCGTCCGGAAAAGCCGAGACCCGATTTCGATTTGGCAGTGAAAATCATCAAGACCGACGTGGCCGCGCTCAACGATGTCTTGCGAGCCTACGGCGATACCGATACTCACCACGGCAAGTTCGCGCTGTTCAGCGAACTGACGGTAAAAAACAATCGTATTGACGGGTACGTCAAACCGCTGTTCCAGGATGTCGATGTCTATGATCCGGAAAAAGACCAAGACAAGACGCTGTCCCAAAAGCTGTATAAGGCGATCGTCGATGGTGTGATGTCGTTGTTGGAGAATGTTCCGCGCGACGAAGTTGCGACAAAAGGTGATGTGTCGGGACCCGTCGAAAATCCTCAAGCCAGTACATGGCAGGTTATCGAGAAACTGGTCCAGAACGCGTTCTTCAATGCCATCCTCTCGGGGTTTGAGAGGCGCGCATGAATCGAACTTCTGCCGAGTCATCGCTCACCAGCCAATCGCCTGCGTACAATCCCTGGAAGCTCGGAGGACTTTCCTTCTATGAGCTGGGGCGGCGGCTGTGGCATGAGAGCTTGCAGGACGAAGTCCTGGGACGTGCCGCGCAGCTGTCGTACTACATTCTGCTCGCACTGTTTCCAATGTTATTGGTCCTCACGGCGCTTATGGGCGTCTTCTCAGTGGAAAATTATATGCCCGAACTGATGAGCTACTTGCGTCAGGTTTTGCCGAACGACGCCCTTTCCATGGTCGAGCGGTTCTTGAAGCAAGTGGCCGAGGGCAGCGGCACAAATATACTGTCGCTCGGCGGGTTGGGCGCGCTCTGGGCTTCGTCGAGCGGCATGACGGCGATCATGGACGCGTTGAATGTGGTGTATGGAGTCAAGACGGATAGCCGCCCGTTTTGGCGGGTGCGCCTCACCGCGATCGTGCTCACTATCGGATTAGCGGGGTTTGTCATTCTGTCCTTGACCCTGGTGCTGTACGGACCCAGCATCGGCGCGTGGATCGCCGATTTCGTCGGGTTGGGACGGGCTTTCATTGTGGCGTGGAATCTCCTGCAATGGCCGGTCGTCGTCGGCATCATGCTGCTCGTCGTCGGCGCGATCTATTATGTGTGCCCGGACATCCAGCAGGATTGGCGGTGGGTGTCGCCGGGATCGGCCTTTGCTGTGGCGATGTGGCTCGTTGTTTCTCTCGGGTTCAAACTGTATGTCGATAATTACGGCAACTACAATAAGGTCTATGGGTCAATCGCCGGCGTCATCGTCCTGATGCTGTGGCTCTATTGGAGCGGGATGGTGCTCCTGATCGGAGGCGAGGTCAACGCGGAGATTGAGAAAGCGGCCACG
>JAICUC010000148.1 GCA_025936075.1 Nitrospira sp.
CAGGCGCCGAGAACCTTGGTTTGTATCCGGTTGCACGGCAAATAATAAATCCGCCATCTCGTCCGCATGCTCTTCTTCCTTCGCCAAGATACCCTCCATCATGACCCGGGAAGTCGTATCTTTATCGCCGAAGTATCGGACCATTTCGCTATAAGTCTCGATGGCAATACGCTCCGCGATCAGATCTTCACGGATCATATCGGCTAAAGAGGTACCTTCCCGATATTCGCTGTGGCTGCGTTCTGCAATGACGGAGGGATGAAGTTCGGGCTTGCCTCCCAACTGCTTGATTCGCTCCGCAAGCTGATCAGCATGCGCCTGTTCCTCCCGAGCATGCTCCATAAACTCTTCTGCAACTGAGGCCGAGTGGATGCCTGTCGCCATGAAATAGTGGAATCGATAGCGAAGCACGCACATATACTCGGTGGCCAACGCATCGTTCAGCACTCGGATAACCTGCTTCCGATCCAGCGCATACCCCTCTGTGACGGGACCTTCTTCAATATGCCGGCGGGCTCGCTTTCGAATCTCTTCGATGTTGGTCACGAAATCCATAGCCTCTCTCCTCCCTTTCCTCACGGTATCTCGTCACTTCTTCCGTGGCTAACTCCGACCTGTTCAGAGCTGCACAAACTTTGCCTTGTCCTTCCTGCCGGCCCTCAACAATGGCGGGTGATGTAACCTTGAAAACATGAGGCACGTCGCCGGCCCAATGAGCTGTGACAGGCTCATGACCGAATTCAGCGACACGGTTGAGGACAATCTGTCTCATGAGGGACAACTTGCTCTGGAAAACTCCGGATCCATGATGGCGATGCCACCAACATTGCGTCTATGCGATTCGTCCTGCAATGACCTCACGGTGCGACCAGTCGCTTCAACTCCTTTGCATTTTTCACCGCATAGGCCGCCTCATCGTTGTCGAAATAGACATAGGCCGCCACCAAGCGAGAGCTCCAACGTTCGAGACGCCGAGCCCAGCTCTCCAAGACGGTATGTGAATAGTCTCCTTGATATTTTCCACCGGGCCCATGGAGCCGCACATACACAAAGTCGGCCGTCAACTCGACCGGTGTCTGAAACCCAGCCAATTCAAAGAGGCAAAAAGCCGCATTGTGACGCCGAAGCATCCGATAGATTTCCGGTGTATGCCATGTGGGATCCCGCAATTCGAAGCTGAAGCGATGTCCCGAGGGAAGCGCCCGAAGAAACCCCTCAAGGCGCGCGATATCGCAGCGCCAATGAGGAGGCAGCTGAAAGAGAATCGGACCGAGCTTCTGACCCAACCGGTCGACAATCGGCATAAACCGCGCCAGCGCGCTTTCCGGGTCTTTGAGCTTTTTTCGATGCGTAATATACCGACTCCCTTTCACGGCAAAACGAAAGTCTCCGGGGGTGCCGAGACGCCACCTGTCGGCCGCCTGTTCGCTGGGAAGCCGATAAAAGCTGTTGTTGATTTCTACTGAATCGAAATCCTGCGTGTAGAACCCCAACCATTTCTGACACGCCAACGACTCGGGATAGTACCGCTGTCGCCAATGCTTATACTGCCAACCCGATGTCCCGATCCGCAGTTCCATACTTCTCGGTTTCCCGGCAGGAGGCTAAAAATCCCCGGTCGGCGTTCACGAACATGCCGCGTTTTCTTCGCGGCGTGAACCTGAGAGGTTTAACGTGCAGGTTCGTCCTTCGTGGCCTGATATGCGCGCAGCACTTCGGCGACACTCCAGGCCTGCGCAATGCACCCGCGTGGCGCATAAGGAGGATCGGCATCGAATATTTCGCTGACGGTCCCGATCCCGTCAGCGGCCAAGTGGGAACCGAACGCATCCAAGAGGCGTCGACACTCCGATCGATCCACGCCGGCTTTCAGCGAGGCGTCTATGAAATGGCCGATCAGCCAGGCCCACACGGTGCCTTGATGGTAAGCGGCATCGCGCGCGCGAAGATCTCCGAAGTACATCGGTTTATAGTCGCGGTTGCCCGGCGCAAGACTGCGCAGTCCGAACGGCGTCAATAACTTGTCCCGCATCACGGCGAGAACGGGTGCCCATCGGTCCTTCTGCAAGACGGGATATCGCAAAGACATCGTCAGAATTTGATTGGGTCGGAGATTCGGGTCGTCGCCCGTTTCACCGTCCACGACATCGTAAAGGTATCCGCCCGATTCGTACCAAAAACGATTGTTGAAAGAGTGTTCGATCTGCTTCGCCAACTCATCCCATCGGTCCGATCGTTCTCCCAGATCATCGGCCCATTGTCCCATCAAACGGACGGCGTTGTACCAAAGCCCCTGTATCTCCACAGGCTTGCCCCGCCGCGGCGTGACCACCCAGTCCTCCACTTTGGCATCCATCCATGTCAATGCATAGCCCGGCGCGCCGGCCTTCAGGAGACCGTCCTTCGTATCGATACCGATGCCGAACCGTGTCCCCTTCAGATGATGCTCCATCACGTCTTTCAATGCCGGATACAACACCATGAGCGTATCCCGGTCGCCCGTCACCTCGTAGTACCGATCGAGCGCGTGAAAGAACCATAAGGTGGCATCCGCCGTATGGTACAGTCCCGTGCGCTCGCCCTCGGGGAATAGATTGGGAATAAGTCCGTCTTTAATGTACCGCGCAAACGTGCGTAGAATCGCGCAAGCTTCCCGATACCGCCCGGTGCACAAGGTGAGCCCTTCGAAGCTGATCATCGTGTCACGGCCCCAATCGGTGAACCAGTAATACCCGGCAATGACCGTCCGCGCTTCGTCTCCCGACGCCTGCGCCAAAGCATGCTCTTCCATTCGGCTTCCTGGGAACACAATGAACTGGTCCGCCGCCAGGGCCAAGAGCGTTTCAAGCCGATCATCATGGACCCGATCGCCCTGAGACACGAGTTTCTGCAGTCGCGCCTGCTCAGCCGCAAAGATGGCGTCCGCATCGTATTGAAGATTTTCCCAAGGCTCCATGCTGGCCACAAAGGACACCGGATGTTCCCGATCCAACTGCACGGTGAAATATCCGGGACTTTCCAGATCCTCGACGTGCGGAGAGCCGCGATCGCGGTCCACGCGATAGGAGACGTCGCGACTGATACAGGTGTCGGCCACGAAAGCGCCTGCTTGCGGCCTCAGACAAAGCTTCAACGGGGATACCCCTTCGCACAACGGCATCTCATACCGTTCTCTGATCATGGTGAGGAGAAACGGCGGCTTACGCGCCTCGCTCAACGGCGCGTCGGGCATACGAAAGGTCATGAAGGGCCGCAGACGAAGAGTCACCGGATCGCCCGCTTCCAATCGATATTGCATATACACGGTATTCTGGCCGTACGGCATGATGACTCGTTTGATCACCTCGCGACCATGACATGAAAATCTCCATATCGGAGTCTGCCATTTACGATAAAACGCCGTAAGATGTTCTGTGATGTTCGTGTCCAATCTTCCGTCGGCATGCTCCGCCCCGCTCAGCCGAACGATCGTCCCGCCGATATCGAGTTCCTCATCAAGTCTCGGAATGATCA
Organism: Nitrospira sp.; assembly: GCA_025936075.1. Taxonomy (GTDB): domain Bacteria; phylum Nitrospirota; class Nitrospiria; order Nitrospirales; family Nitrospiraceae; genus Nitrospira_D. The sequence continues at coordinate 3,514 of JAICUC010000148.1, forward strand.
CGGTGCGTCCCCTGGGCGAGGGTAAGTCGGGGACAAATATTCCATGATAGCGGCGCGTCGCAATTTGCATGACCGTGCTGGACGAGTACCCTCCTAACCCGTTTGTCACGAGCCACTCGCGACACAAAAATGCATTCACATCCCCGTTTTGTTCCCACGGCAGATTGATGACCGGTTCAGGGAGAGGCGGCGACTCAACCATGTCTTGGCTCATGGGGTCCGCCCTTGGATTAATGCCGCAACATTCCGCTCGATGCGGAACACCGTCGCCGATTCGGCCGGGATATGCCATCCTGCATCCGTGAGCGGATTGACGATGCCGGGCCCTCCGTATTGAGGATGATCGCTCGACCACAAAAGCTCCCAATACCCGTCCGGCTGTGGGGCCAGCAGCGGCTCGGGAGCGGGAACGAAATGGAGATCCGCTCCCAAATTGATCACAACAAGACGGTCATAGCCCGTTTCTTCAAAATAGCGGACGACGAAGGCGTGCGTACTCAGAACGGCCCCATCAATGTGTTCACGTGATTGCGCGGAGAATACCAAGTCCTCCCGACGCAGCCGGAACAAGTCCCGGTAGAGTCGGTACAGCGGCCCCTGTGTACTCCGTTCGCCCCGGTCCAGCTTGGATCGTTCGAACGTCATGGGATCGTTGGGATCGAACATCGATTTTTTCGCTTCGTCGGAGGCATAACTGGGAAATTGATTCAAAAAATCTTGCCGTCCTTGTCGGACCTTGGGGCCGATCTCATGGTCGCCGAAGTCGACGAAGTAGAAAAAGGGAGTCGAGGCGCCGTACTCCTGCCCCATGAATAACATCGGGGTCTGTGGAGCCAGTAAGATCACCGCCGAGAGAACACGATATTTTCCGGGACTCGTCAATGTATGGAGTCGGTTGCCTGTAAGGGTATTGCCGATTTGATCGTGATTCTGGATATAAAACACGAAGCTGCCGGCCGGTTCCTGATCGACGACGGTGCCTCTAGCCTTGCGTTGCCAGTGATACCTCTGTCCCTGGTACAAAAATCCATGTTTTATGGACGAGAGAAACTCCTGCGGCGTACCGCGATAGTCGGTGTAGTAGGCTTCGCTGCGTCCTGTGGCCGCCACCCTCGACACATGGTGAAAATCTTCGCACCACACGGCATCAAAGCCCCACCCACCCTGTTCAACAGGCCGAATTGCACGGATGTCCTGCGGCTCGTTTTCAGCGATCAAAACGATGGTCCGCCGCCCTGCCGCCCGCCGCGCCTGAGCGGACAGCTCCCCCAAGATATGGTGATCGCTTGCATCATGAACGGCATGCGTCGCGTCGATCCTCAAACCGTCCAGGTGAAATTCTTCTATCCAATAACAGGCATTTTGGACGACGAATTCCCGCATGCCTTCCGACCCGGGTCCATCGAAATTGAGAGCTTGTCCCCACTCATTCGGATATCGGTCGGTGACATAGTCGTCACTGAATACCGATGTATAGTTTCCATCCGGTCCAAAATGGTTGTACACCACGTCCAAGATAACCCCGATCCCCTTCTCATGGGCTGCTTCCACGAAACGCTTGAGGGCGTCATAGTCCCCATACCTATGTGACGGAGCGAACAGACACACCCCATCGTACCCCCAATTCCAGCGACCGGGAAATTCGGCGATCGGCATGATTTCCAACAGTGTGATTCCGAGGCGTTTGAGCGCATCCAGCTCTCGAACGGCGGCATCGAACGTACCTTCTTCGGTGAAGGCGCCGATATGGATCTCATAGATGACTTGTCCCGCCATATGAACGCCTGGCCAACCTGTATCTCGCCAGCGGTAGGCGAAGGGATCGACGATTTGCGAAGAACCGTGAGGTCCTTCCGGTTGAAAACGTGAACAAGGATCCGGGAAATCCTTTTTCCCATCTACCCGATAACGATACGTCATGCCTGGGCTTACATCGGAGATGACGGCGGTGAAGTGGCCCGTTTCATCGTCTCTCCGGAGCGATTGGGTGATTCCGTGCCCGAACAGAACCTCGATGCGATGGGCTTTGGGAGCCCACACTCTAAACTGCACACCCGTTTCTACAACCTGTGCTCCGAGCGGAATTGTAGGGGCCATGCGTGTATTTGTTATCGCGTCCATGTATGCGCGCTTGTGATTTGTGTGTACTAACTATAGGGCCATTGGGAGCACTCGTACTGGGCAGACCCCTAGAAGGAAAGAAGAGCGGAAGAAGGTCGTATCAAATACGGGCGAGAAATCCTTCCAAGCCGGCGATACGCCCATCCTCGGTGTTGAAAGCTTCTCCTTCATCCCATACCCATTTGTCGTTGCCTGCCGCACCGACAAGCCGATAGACCGACACGTAAGAACGTTGTGCCCGGACCGCCTCCTCAATGGTGTTCCACGCCCGCTCACGATCGAGTGGATGGACCCAGTCACCGAGCGCTTGACCCTGCGCCGGTGGAATTCCCCCGGATGTTTCCTCGAGCAGCCGAGGGCTTTTGACATCGATGAAGTCCAATGTCCGACGCGGCTCAAAGCGACACCGGTACAACGCCATATCTTTGTTATCCCTCACTATTGAGCTCACAGGTCGGTCCTTCGGGCCGCTTCCTTGCTTCGTTGAGGGCGACGTGGCGAGTTTGTGCATCACGATTGAATATCCGTGATGGCGCCTGAACCGATTTTGCAAGGGTTTGACCGTCATATGCATCAAGCCCCATGAGCCGTCTCGTCGTCGCACGGCTTCATCCCATGCCACTTCGCCCTTATGGCGCGCCCAGTGAAAGATCTGCCCCCAACGGGCACCGGGATTCATCTGTCCCGGAAAGACATGATAGAGCGGTCGCCCTTCCATGTCGCCGTCCGTATGGCCGGTGAGCAGTTGAGCGCCCTGATTGCATTCGGTCACACGTCCTCGAAGATCACACAACACAACACCCGTGTTGTTCATTTCATCGACGAACGAATGGAGCTGCTGTCGGCTTGCGGCCAGCGCATCACACGATTGGAAAAGCTGGCGCCTCTTTCGATCCACGTGCAGGCATATCAAACCGACGCCTGTGATCGTGACGACTCCGATCGCGCGATTCATGACGCCTGCCTGGAAATCTCCCAGCGGACCGATCCATAATCCTATCAACGTGAGCGCCAATGCCGCTGCGGTGACGGAAGCGATGGCACGCGCACCGTCCCACAACAGAGCCAGGACGATGGCGATCGAATAGGACGCCCACACGGACACTCCATCAGGCATTCCCGTATCGATAATGAAGGTGCCGAGCAGAATGAGAGCCAGCAGAAACCCGAATGCGCTCGAACGCGCCTTCAGCCCGGCGTGTTTGAAATCCGTCCGAATCAAGTCCATGTGCTTGATGTTATCGGGACATACGGAGAAATGAACTAGGAAATGCCAGAGAGTGAGGACAAATCGAGGGGTGCTGAACGCCCCTTCCGGGCAGCAAGCCTCTACCTATCGGATGAGGCTCGGATGACCATCTTTTTCTGTCGTTGAACTCGGGTACCTCAGTCCCACAATCGTCTCACTTGTGACTGCCGGGGCGCTGCGGCATTCGGCGTGACGGCTCCTACCGCATCCACCATCGACAGCGCGCCGACCGGATCCCCTTTTGCGTCCACGACAGGGACATGGCGGATGCGATGGTTCAGCATGGCGTCCATTGCATCGGCTAGAATGGCATCCTCGCGGCATCGAACGACCCTACGCTTCTTGATCAGCTCATAGAGTGTGACCGAATCACCGTGGCTTTCAGAGATGACGTGGAGAGCCAAGTCATATTCTGTGAGCGCCAAGACCGGCTCGTGCTTGAGGCATACAACCAGTATGGGTACGTTTCGGTTTCTAATGATGTCAATCGCTTCTTTGACGGTGACGGAGGCCATGGTGAGAGCGACCTCATGGGTCATGATGTCTTTTACAAGGCGGTCTTCACCAGGTAGCACTCTGTATGCTTCGTCATTGGTGGACTCCCCGAAAATTCCAGCACGAGGGCGTGAGGCCACAGTAAGCATTGACCATTCATACCGAGTCCTTCAGCCGCGTTGCACTAGGAGTACCCCTCATAATTCGTAATCACATGTACTTCCGTTTGTATCATCTTCGATTCGACGAATCGAAACTTCCGGCTCTCTATCGCGAGGCTCGCTATTTAATCGCCTGGATCGACAGCGCATGGTTCTGGTCGTTGACCGTCGCTTCTATACGATCACCCTTTTTAATTTTTCCTTTCATATTGGTAGTCTTATCTGTGTGCAGACGAATTTCTGACCCATCCATCGCCTTCACAAAATAATTGGCGTCATCAACGCGGAACAATTCCCCCTTGACCGTCTTCTCACCGCTTGCCTGAGACTTCTTGGTTTTCACGTTCTGTTGTTTATCGTCATCAGATTGAAAGTTATACTTTTGTCCTTCAGTTAAGGAATCGGTTTTCATCACGTCCCCCGGGCTGGGTGAATGTTCGGCCCGTCCCACGTTGGACAACCCTACGGACAACACTGCGCTACATAATAAAAC
>JAICUC010000174.1 GCA_025936075.1 Nitrospira sp.
GCGTGGGCTACACCACCGATGACTGGCAAGCGGGGGCACGACATCTGGAAACGGATGTACAGGAGCACATGGGAAAGGTGAAGGATTTTTTTACGAGGACGTTTGGGAAGGTGTGACGGCGGGTAAGATGAAGAAACGTCGTTGCGAGAAGGCTCAGCCTCATAGCAGTAGCCTTATCGTTTAAGGATTTCGGTATGGCCTGTTACATTGGCCTATCAGGCTATTCATACAAAGCTTGGCGGGGACCTGATCGTTTTTATCCATCCGACATCAAGGCAACCGATTTTCTTCGCTGCTATGCCACGAGATATCAGACCGTTGAACTCGATGGTGTGTGGTATCGACTCCCGAGTGAAAAAACGGTGCAGGCGTGGCTCACCGATACTCCTCCTTACTTCCTCTATGCACCCAAGGCCCACCGAGAAATCACGCATATCCATCGCCTCAAGCCGGAGGGGCTTCCCATGTTGAGGGCCATGCTGCAACGGCTCGAACCACTTCATAAGGCAGGTAAACTCGGCCCAATACTGATTCAACTGCCCCCTAATTTGAAACGCGATGACGGGCGGCTGGAGACGTTTCTTGGATCCCTGCCGACGACTCATCAGTGGGCCGTAGAATTTCGGCATGAGAGCTGGCGGGCTGATGAGATCGAAAGGATCTTGCGTCGGTACTCGATCGCATGGGCGGCAGTTGAGACGGATGAGCATGAAGCCGAGTACCGAGACACCGTTCCGTTTCGCTATGTTCGACTTCGCAAAAATGCATATGCCCAGACCGAACTCCGACAATGGGCTGAACGATTTCAGAATGCTTCTCAACAGGGACAAGACTGCTTTGTCTACTGCAAGCACGAAGACGATGGCTCTCCCTGGCTCTGGGCAGACGAACTTCATCGGCTCCTAGATAATTCGGCGGTCTAGGTCTGTATCGACTTGCCGACTACATCGGTACGTACAATCGAACTCGCTGTGGCTACCGAATAGACCGCTGCGTCGGCCGACCATCATTCGAGAATTACGGTCTCCACACGACTCACTGTTCTTCGATAGCGCAATCGGTAAGGGTTTCTCCCCCCAAAGTTGGGCTGTTTTCGAGTACTTCTCTAGATATCCTTCGCCGGCACAGAACGCATACCAACTAGTGGCCAACTTACTTAACGAGGTGACGGCTCATGATCTCCGGTGAACGCCTCACGCGATTTGTCCGTTCAGGCTTCTTGTTTGCTCCATGCTTTCTTCTTGCCTGTTCAAGTGATGGCGGAGAAGGAAGCGTCGCGTCAGATTCGCCATTGACACCTGCCGGTCCTCCGATTATATGGACATCGAAAAACCCAATGCCGACACCCCGTACGGAATTTGGCGTGGCAACCGTCAACAATAAGATCTATGCCATTGGAGGTTACTCAGGATCAGTTCTCCGAACGGTGGAAGAATATGATCCAGCAACCGACACCTGGACTCGCAAAGCGGACATGCCGACTCCTCGCCGACAACTGGTGGTCGTCTCCGTCAATAACAAGATCTATGCCATCGGCGGAGTCAACTTCTCTTCGGACCCGAATAGCTTGATCTATTCTTATTCCACCGAAGAATACAATCCCGCCACCAACACATGGATCTCGAAAGCCTCGATGCCAATGGGTGGAACCGTCAACAGTGTCCTTGGCAACCGTTTCATCGGCGGGGCTGTCGCAAACGGAAAGATCTATGTTGCCGCACGCAACGCGACTGGGGGTATCTCACCCGTCACACACACACTTGAGTACGATCCCGCCATAAACGTGTGGACGAGTAAGGCCCAACCTCCATTTATTTACACGCGGTATACCGTCGCATCCCTAAGCAACAAGATATACGCCCTTTCCGATATCGGGGAACTTGCGGAATATGACCCTTTGAAAGATCGCTGGATCATCCGGCCTCCACTATCAACACCCCGGTTCCGCACCGGTCTTGCCTCCGTTGGAGGGAGACTCTTTTCCATTGGCGGAGGACAGAACTCCTTTCCTGTCAGCACCGTGGAAGAGTATGATCCCGAGACCCAGCACTGGGCCCCCCGAGCATCCATGGCCTCTCCCCGCGTCTCAGTTGCAGTCGGAGAGGCGCTCGGCAAGCTGTACGCGATTGGTGGATCATCAAATACCAGCGAGACCTTCCCTTCCCCCCTTGCTGCAGTAGAAGAAGGCACGCTCCCTCCCACTGGATCGGTCCTTCAAATCCCCACAGGAAATGCGGTAACGACCGGCAATGGTCAAGTAACCATCCGCTGGAATCCTGTAGCTGGAGCGACATCCTACAACCTCTACATGGCCTCGGACATCGATCTCGATCGGAGCAACTATGCCGGCCTTCCCGATGGGGCAAAGCTTGTCGGTGTAGCGTCTCCCCATACAATCACAGGGTTGACTAACGGAAAAACGTACTACTTTTTCGTGACCGCAGCCGATGCAGATCGAGAAAGCGAAGAGTCTTTCGGCTCTTCCGCTACTCCAACGGCTCCACCAGGCCTTCTCTGGCGCACGAGAGCATCGATGCCCACAACTCGCCTTGAAGCCGGTGCTGCGGCCGTGAATGCCAAGATCTATGTCGTCGGAGGATTTTCAGGAAGTTCGCTGGCAACAACTGAAGAATACGATCCGGCTACCGACACGTGGACAACCAAAGCCGACATGCCCACTGCACGCCGCTCTCCCGTTGTGGCAACTGTCAACAATAAAATCTATGTCATCGGGGGCATGAAATATGTCGAGATCAGCCAAGTGACATACTCCTACGCAACTGAGGAGTATGACCCGTCGACCAATGTTTGGACTTCTAAGGCTTCAATGCCTACCGGTAATTCAGTGAACCCCATACTAGGCAATCGCTTTATTGCAGGCGCTGCCGTGAACGGCAAGATCTATATTACCATCTTTAATAACGGCGGCATCCCGCCGAGTTCCTCGACGTTTGAGTACGATCCAGCATCGAATACGTGGGACGCCAACAAGTCGCCAGTCCCCTTCGGCAATGCCCAATATACCGTGGCACCATTGGGCGGGAAATTATACACGCTCACTTCTGGCTCATTTTCCGAATATACCCCTGCAACCGACACATGGACCATCCGATCATCTCCTCCACAAGCTCTTTCCCAAATGAGGCTCGTTGCAGTCCCCGCGAAGAATAAGCTGTACGCGATTGGAGGTTACAGTGCCTCGAACATTCGTGACACCGTACAAGAATACGATCCCGTTGCCAATACTTGGACGACCCAAACCTCTGTTCCGGTTCCGAGACATTCTACAGCGACCGCTGAGGCAGGAGGAAAGATGTACGTGTTCGGAGGCTCCCTTTTCCCAGATTTTGTCAATGTAGGAGGAACCCCAACATTCATTCGGCCGCTTCCTTTATCGGATGTAGAAGAAGGTCAATAGGATAGGTGTTCTTCATGTCTCCGTAATTTCGAGCTGTGGTATCGCGAAATCTCTTGAGCCTTTCGCGATTGCGTTTGGGGTTTCCCTGTCCGACGGCGACACTCACGGTTGATTAACATCCTCCTCACTCTGTTTATTTTCCGCCTATACACAACCGCGTGCTACCTTCCCACAATTTCGTGCCCTTAAGCTTGGTAGAGTTCTGACCGATAGAGCTTCTAAATCCCAACGAAGGGCCCTCCCCATGACATCATCGAGCGCGGCCACGGAATCGGCCTTCATCGACTCAATCCGCCCTCGTCTCCATCAAAAACTCAGGCCTCTCGTCGACGAATCCAGCAGCTGTCTTCCTATCTTGCAGTCAACCTGTCAGCAAATCCTGAATCACATGGGACCGCAGTCCAACGCCGTGAGTCTTGCCCGGGTTATCAGCCGAGACCATGGACTGACGTGCAAAGTTCTGCAAGTGGCAAACAGCATTGCCTACAGCCCACAGCAAACGATTGTATCGGTTCCCCATGCTGTCAGTTGGCTTGGGCTCGACACCGTCCGGTCCCTCGTGGCTGCGGCACATCTTGTCGAACAACTGCAACATTGGCCGGTTCGCCAACACGAATTCCGAGCCTTGATCGCCAAGTCTCTCATCTCTGCGACCTATGCCAGCGAATTGGGAATGGCCATCGGTTACCCACAGCACGGGCAGTTGTTTACCGGCGCCCTCCTATACTCGATCGGAGATTTGGCCATTGCCTATCAAGACCCGGACCTCTTTCTCGCTCTCCAGTCTATGTCCAAGAAAACCAAACACCCGGCGGAATGTGTGCTTCAAGAGACGCGCCTCATTGGTGTACCACGGCTGACCTTGGCTCACGCGTTGGCCCATATGTGGAAGCTACCGGATGATCTGATCGAGCTCTTCCGTCATCCAGAGGATCTGCCGATGGATCATTGGCAAAGTGGGCTCCAAACCTACCGAGGTATCATCGTCGGCTCCATTCGGCTGGTCTCGGCGCTGACCGACCCCGCTCCACGGACCGCTATTGAGGAGGCGAAGAAAACTCTCCAACTCGGAAGCGGACTCTCATCGGGCCCATTCACGGATTTGATGATTCGAGCCATGGATCGGGGGCGCCAACTCATCCGCTCAATGGGGTTGGCAATCGACTCCTCCGATGAAGCCATGTCACCATCACACGAGCAGAACGCTATCGGATCAATCCCGCACCCGCCCTCCATCAAACCGACGGTCGGCAAAGAACAGGCGGTGTTCCCACCGCGAAGCGAACCGGCTGCTCCCATTCGCACGAAGCCGCTTGAAATACTCCAAACCTTTCAAGACTCGCTGCAAGCAGCAAAAGATCTTAATGGCCTACTCGGGACATTTGTACAATCCCTACATCGGGATGCCGGATTTGACCGTGTAGGTCTGTCACTTCTGAACCAAAACGATAGTGATCTGCTTGTCGGAAGACTGGTGCTTGGTGTGAATCCTCCGGCACCCTACCTCCGTTCCCTATCAGGCTCACTCAGCCGGGAACATCAATTTTTCCTCACGATTCTCAAGCGAGTCGATTCACTCCTTATTCCCAACTTTTCAGAGCAGATGGTCAGGACTTTGAAGCAGGACTTTATCGAGGTCTGGAAACCAACATCGGCGATCGTAGCGCCGTTACGCGTGGGAGCGAAACCGATTGGGCTCATCTACTGTGATCGAGTCACAACCAGCCAACAGGTACTATCCCAAGACTACCAAGCCTTCCAGTTATTTTTCGCCCAGACGACGCTCGGGCTGAATCGATTGGCCAGTATTCCATAGCTTGGCGCCTCATAGTTGGAGATTTCCCACAGTACTCTGTCTCCATTCCGGATCGTCGAATAGCAGGCCCTTCGATGGATGGACAACATCTCCCGAATGAGCGGGATGAAAAGCAAACATCGAGCGGTCGGAAGCCTATTTCTGGCACCCTACGCGGCCATAGCGCGGGGCTGGATAACCGCTAAGGTATCTTGCAGTTGGGCTCGGGCCTCCGTAAGGAGTGCTGGGAGGTTGGCCGGCACAAATCGTGTGGCTGTGACGGCATGGGGAATAAAGGATATTGCGGCAGGCCTCCGACTCGTCTCGAGTTCTTCATAGTCGGCAACGACACCGGCCAGATGGACGACGGACGCATGGACGATGAATTCACCGGCATCGCCCGGGCTCAGTTGGCAGCGAATGGCTTGTTCGATCTGCACAGGCATACCCCAGGATCTGATCAGTTCAGCCCCCACTTCCGCAAAGTCGCACCCAATATTGGACTGCTCCACTTCGGCCAAGGATGTTCCAAGGTAGCCCGCTTCGATGAGAGCAGACTGAGCCCGTTGCGGAACGGTCTGGTAGAGGACAAAGTGGCCAATGTCACGCAGCAGGCCTGCGATAAAGAAGCGTTCGCTATCCTCCAGGCCGCAGGATTTGGCGATCTTTCCTGCGAGTAAGGCACAAAGCACGCTCTTGCGCCAGAACATCGGTACGTCCATGAGTTGAATCGGCATCCCGGAGAAGGTCCGTCCGACAGTCGTTGCGGTGACGAGGTCGTTGATGGCTTGCATACCAACGATGTTGACGGCACGAGAGATGGTATCAATCTGCCTGGGAAATCCATAGAGGGGGCTGTTGACGATACGGAGAAGCCTGGCCGAAATGGCCGGATCCAGCTTGAGAACGTCGGCAAGATCGCCCATGGTCGAATCTTGGTCGTCCACCATCTCCCGCACGCGGAAATAAAACTCCGGCAATGTGAACACAGTGGTGCAGGCCTGGACTAGATCGCTTGCCGATGGCATGGTGGAGGATCCTTTCAGTTGTGACCGGCTTCCGCCTTCTTTATCGGTTACTAATGGTCAGGACCATAGAGGAGGCAGTCGGAAGAGAGAGATCCCATGTGATCAAGCAGAATCAAGGTGCTGAGAGTCTATTTTAGGCTCATGAGTCGAATATGCAATCTATTCGGCTCAACTTGCAGACACAATTGCGGCATCGCTTTTCGAGGAGATGGCAATGGCAGCATCGGAGGAGCCTTGTCTGAAAAAGTGCTCTCACTAGGACTTGGTCGGCCCACCTTGTTGAGCTCAACAAGCGTCAGTTGCAGATCGTCGCCGCATGCTGGACGAGGCCTAAAGGGTTCGAAGGCGGCATGAGCGCTAAGAAATATATGTCGATCACCGGCTCATCAAAAACCACCGCCACGCGCGACCTCGAAGATTTGGCGGGCAAATGAGTGTTCACACCATCCGGCGGCGGTGGAGCGCACCTTACACGATCAGCCTACCGCAGGATCAGAGTATTCTGAGAAATACGATGCACAGTCGGCTTGTTATCGGTGTTTGCCCCAGTCATCGGAAAGCACTGAACGAGGTCTGACCTCGTATTCTTGCCAATTTTTCTTTAGCACGGCAAATTTATCTCGTCTATTATCCCCCGCATGACCACTCCTCCAAGCACATAGCCTATTCACTTCCATCGCTAAATGGAGACCAACATGACACGACCACCTGTCTCTTCTCAGGCCAGAACAACAGAGACACAAAAAAATATTGTGGGCAAGGCTATGAAGAAAGTGCTGAACAGTCATGGTCATCCTTTCCAGGAATCGGTTGCAAGTGCTATCAAAAGGCTTAACACACGGTCGTCTTGGTTCCCTTTGGCTTTGGAATGTCCCGTTCAAGTCCAAGGACAGGGCACCCGAATAGACAGAGTCCTCACAAATCTGGCCCGTACCGTCCATCTGGTCTGCGAGTGTAAGCGAGCCAATCCTGCTTTGGCTAATTGGTGCTTTGCCAGATCATCCAATGGACCTGAATCAACAATGAGCGACTATGCCAGATTGGACGTCTTAAGCCGAGATCCACAAAACCAAATCCGGGCTTCCTGGAGAGAACTGACCCAAGCAAAGGAGCCATATGAGTTTGCCATTGAGGTTAGAACGACTTTGCAGGGAGAAGATACAGGAAAAGGGA
>JAICUC010000203.1 GCA_025936075.1 Nitrospira sp.
GCGATGAGGCGCGGTTGACGGCAGCCGGCGCCAGACGACTCACGGCCGATAAGACGGAAGGAGCCGAGGTCTTGATTTGGGAGACGCACGCCGCGCGCGAAATGTAGGAACCGGCCTGGCAGACTTACCTGGGACTGTCGGAGCTGAGGGCCGCTCATTTAATTTGTTCGCTTTCTCTCCATGGAAAGCCGGTATTGTTCCACATGATCCAGAATGCGGTCCTTCGGTACTCCGAACCAGGCCAAGGCATGCCGGATGAGTGTCGCCGACGCCTCGACTTCAGGCTGAATCACCTCGCTCGCCCCGACCACACCGAGTCGTTCCGCCTCCGCGAGCCCATGCGCACGGGCGAGGATCGAAACTTTAGGATTTAAATCGCGGATGCGACGCACCGTCAGCGCAGCCGGCTCAATTTCAGGCAATGCCACGATGATCAAGGACGCATCCTCGGCGCCGGCCTTGATGAGCAATTCGCGATGCGAGGCATCGCCATAGAGACAGGCAATGCCCCGGCTTTGTAGCCGGCGAATGATGTCCGGATCTCGGTCGATGACCACATAGGGAAGACTGAAGGCCTCCAACGCCTTTCCGAGCGAACTGCCGACTCGGCCGAATCCACATAGTACGACATGCTGCCGGAGCGGTTCGCCTTCCGGAATTCCGTGCGCCATGTCGTGCTTCTCGTGGTCGAGACGCCGCCGGACGAACCAGCCTGGCACATACCTCACAAGAGTCGCATTCATGAGAATGGTGATGACAGAGGCGGCAAGCGTCGCATTGTAGACTTCGCTGCCGACGAGTCCTGCCGCTTTGGCCTCCTGCACAAGGACAAATGAAAATTCGCCGATTTGAGTGAGGCCGATTCCCACCAGGAATGCCGTCGTCCAAGAGTGGCCGAACAGCCGTACGACGGTCGTCCAAATCAGGAACATGCCGGCCACGATCAAGCCGACCATTGTGGCAAGGAGAGAAAGGTTCTCGATGATGACGTGCGGATCGATCAGAATGCCGATGGTCACGAAGAAGAGCGCGACGAAGGCATCACGCAGCGAGAGCAGCCGGGCCAAGGTTTCGTGCCCATACTCGGATGCGCTGATAATGAGGCCGGCCAGAAAGGCACCAAGAGCAAGGGAAAGGCCGATCATCTGCGTGACGGCGGCGGTCCCAAGGCTGATGGCCAGCGTGACAAGTAAGAACAGTTCATGGTTCTGGGTCCTGGCGACGTGTGTCATGATCGGTGGGATGACTTTGGTGCCCAAGTATCCCACCGGCACAAGAATCAGCAGCGCCTTTGCCAAGGCTTGGCCGATCACGAGCAATCGCCCCGAGTCGAACTCTCCGAGGGCCGGCATGAGCACGGTCATGGCGACGACGACCACATCTTCGACCAGCGCGATGGCGATCATCACCCGTCCATGCTTGGTGCGAAGTTCTCCCCGATCGACGAGAAGACGGGCGAGTACCATGGTACTCGCTATGGAAATGACCGATCCGATCACAATGCTTTGGATCATCGACCATCCGATCAGGCGCCCCGTCACGATCGCCACTCCGATGGCTATGAGAATCCCCAGCGGTCCGCCGGCGAGGGCGACCCATTTGACGCGCATCAGTTCCTTCACGGAAAACTCGAGTCCGATCGAAAACATCAGGAGAATGACCCCGATCTCGGCAAAGAGGTCGAAGGTGTGCGATTCGGAGATCGTCGGTCCCGGCGTGAACGGACCGATGGCGATACCGCCCAGCACGTAGCCGAGAATCAACGGCTGCCCGGCAAAACGAGCGAGGATGCCGCCTGCAACGGCCGCAAGGAATACTGTGGCGAGGTCTCTAAAAAATATGGGATCAGGCTGCACGGCACACCCTCTTAGGAGAATGGATGCTTGGGAGCCACGTACATACCATAAAAAAGGTGAAACAATACCGCTTTCTCATGAATTAAACCCGGGTTCGCAGTTGAGTGCGATGAGGTGGGAAGTGCCCATGGGCTGGCGGCGTGAGCCGGGAACTCGTATATGGGGTCTCATCGTCCCGGTGGCGACAGCGGAGCGTTGCGCGGCTGATTATTGATGTGGTCGCGCCGGCGATGTTTCGACAGCTCCCAAAGCAAGCCGTATTAACCGATACTACCGCGGGGAGGCAAGCGCCTCGTGCTGTGGATCATTGAAACGGTTTTCTCACTCGAGCCTTCACAATAAAGACCGGGCACGCGGCTCTTCGAACCACGGCTTCGGCAACACTACCAAGCATGAGTCGCTTCATGCCGCGACGACCATGGGTTCCAACGATGAGAAGGTCCGTTTTCCGGTGTTTTGCCTGATCGAGAATGACTTCAACCGGATTTCCCGAGATCACGACCTTGTCGGTGATGATCTTATCCGCTCGGGATGTCGATATCATCTTCTGCAACCGTCCGGCATAGCGCCTCCGGGAACGTTCATCGACGGGAAGAGACTCAGACTGGAAGGAGTCCGAAGGCTCGGCGGCATGGACCAGTACCGCCCGCGCAGTCAGCCGTTTTGCCAGCACGGCGGCGGCCAGAAGCGCAGCCTTGGAAGAAGCGGAAAAATCCGTTGCCACCAGAAGACGAGATACGTTCAGCCGATACGGATTGACGGGGATATGCGCGGCAGAGGACGCACGGACCGTAAGGACGGGGCAAGGGGCCTGGCGCAAGGTGCTCTCCGCAACGCTGCCTAACCGGAGTCTATTCCAGCCGGTCTTACCATGAGTTCCCATGGCGACAAGGGCGACATCAGAATGGTGCGCAACCTCCAGAATGGAATCCTCAGGAACGCCTACCAGAAGTCTGTGATCCGCCATGATGCCGTTTTCGTTCGCAAGACGAACTATCTTGCCCAGCTCAAGGAGAGCCTTGGTCTTCAAAGAGTGAAGGGAACGGCGCGCGCCCGGAGACCACTGCTCGAAGCCGGGGGGGGCTTTCACGACATGCAGGATGATGAGACGGAGATTCAACACCAGCGCAAGTTTAAGAGCATACGGAATCACGAGCTTCGCCGGCTTCGAAAAGTCGGTCGCCACTAGAATCGTTCGCCTTGGATGCGCGGCGGTTCTCATGTTCCCTGCCCACTCCACTGACAAAGTGAACACCCGCGTGACGACGGCACTGCTGCGGAGGGAGCCGTCATTCTCAGGACAGCACCGACAGCACCATGGAGGGATTTTATAGTTCACCTGTTTCGCTCAGGTCAATTGCGGGGAAGGATGCCGAGGGGAAGAGGGGCTAGCGGCATTAATCCGGGAAATCTTCCGGCAGCGGCGCGCGCGATGGGAGACGCCGTCGCAGGCCGGCCTGTCCTATCAAATAGGCGCTCACCGGCGCGGTGATGAACAAGAACAGCGCGATGAGCATCTCTCGGAGGCTTAGGCCGTCGGGGATGGAGGACAGCACCGCTGCCAGCAGCATGCCACCGACACCCAGGGTCGTCGACTTGGTCGGACCGTGCAACCGCATAAAGCAATCCGGAAGCCTGCCGAGGCCGATTGAGCCGACCAAGAGAAAAAAACTGCCGACCAGAAGCAAGGCGGAAATCAGGATCTCAAGCAGCATGGCTAATCCATGACTTTGCCGCGGGCCAGATACCGCGCGAAAGCAGCCGTGGCGACGAAGCCGGTCAGCGCGATCAACAGCGCCGCTTCGAAAAAGACGGAGGTGGAGTAATAGATATCCAGGATGACCATGAGCGCGATGGTGTTGGTGTACAACATATCAAATGCCAGCACCCGGTCGGGCGCATGGGGGCCCCGCACGAGACGTGTCATGCAAATCGCGATCGCCGCGGCGATGGAAATGAATGCAATGTAGAGCGCCGCGGTCAGCATTCAAGGATCTCCCTCAAGGGGCGCTCATATCGCTCTTTGACCTTGGCGATGAAGGCCTCTTCGTCTTCTAGATCGAGCACATGCACCAGCATGGTGCGCGCATCCGGCGAGAGCGCCAAGGGGATGGAGCCGGGCGTAATTGAAATCATGCTCATAAACAGCGAGATCGCGGAGGGATGGGTCACGGTCACCGGAACGTTCACGAAGGCAGGCCGTAGGCGCGACACGGGCCCGAGCACGAGACGGGCGACGATGATATTGGCGATGAGAATATCCCACAAGACCCGCGCCACGAGCCGCATCGCCGCAGGTAGCGAACGGACACCCGGCAGCATAGCGAGCAGCGGAGCGATGCTGAGCGGAATGGCGAGTGCGGCCAGGAGAGCCACCGCGAGATGCAGCGGCGAAATTCCGGCCAGGACAAGCCACGTGCCGGCGAGCGCCATCGAGAGCGTAGGAAACGGACACAGCTTCCTCATCGAACTCCGCCCATCGCATGAGGCCTGATGAAATCGTCCTGCGCGGATTCCAGAACGGCATGAATATAGGAACCAGGGGAAGTCAATTGGACCTCTATTTCGCCGGTATAATGCGCAATGGGGGCCGCGAAGATGACAAGACCTATGCTGCATCCGGCCAACGCAGCGAGCGCGACCCACTCACCGGCGCGAGGAGGCCGGTCGTGCGCAAGTTGGTCCGGTTCAATGTGATTCCACAGGACGATGCTGCCCGCGCGGGAACACGTCACCAAGGTCAGCACGCTCGTCACCAGAATCACGGTCCATATCAGGACGACGCTCAGCCCATTCATCGTACTGTGCAGGATCATGAGCTTCCCCAGGAATCCCGATGACGGCGGGATCCCTGCCACCGTCGCGCCGCCGAAAAGAAAGGTCAGACCGAGCGGCACCGCCTGCCGCAGCGGCGGACCCGGATGGAGCTGGTCTCCCATGGCGCCCCGGTTCCGTCCGAGCAGATCGGTGACCAAGAATAGGATGGCGATGGCGATGGTGGAATGCGCCATGTAATAGAGCGCGGCGGCGAGGCCCTTGCCCCCTCCGACCGCCACCCCGGTCAGAATCGTGCCGACCGACGCAATGGTGAGATACGCCGTTATCGTGGCAAGGCGCTGGGCGCCTAGCGCGCCCAATGTTCCCAATGCCAGCGTGATCAATGAGACAGGCATCAGCCATGGGGAAGTCAATTCCATGACGTCGCTTTCTCCACCGGTAAAGATCAGGGTCGTGACACGGATCATCGCATACACGCCGACCTTCGTCATGACGGCGAACAGCGCCGCAACCGGCGCAGGCGCATGGGAATAGGTGGCCGGCAACCAGAAATAGAGCGGAAAAACCGCCGCCTTGACGGCAAACACGCCGAGCAGCAACAAACCGGCAGCTCGGACGAGCCCCACGTCTTCGATCCGAACCTCGCCGACACGTTCGGCCAAATGTGCCATGTTGAGCGTTCCCATGACGCCGTACATCAAGCTGACGGCGATGAGGAATACGCTGGAGGCCGCGATATTGATCGCGGCATAGTGAAGCGTGGCGCGCAGCCGCTCGACTTCCAAACCTTCCATCGCGAGCCCGTACGACGCGATCAAGAGGATTTCGAAGAAGACGAACAAATTGAAGAGGTCTCCCGTAAGAAAGGCGCCGTTCAGGCCCATCACCTGGAACAGAAAGAGCGGGTGGAACAATTTTCCCCGGGCATCCCATCCTTGCACGGCATAGAGCAGCGCAGCGAGCGCGAGCGACGCCGTCAAGAGCAGCATGAAGGCGGAGAGGTGATCCGCGACCAGCACGATGCCGAACGGCGACGGCCAGTTGCCCAGCCGGTAGACGAGCGGCGCGCCGGACCGCGTCTCCGTTAAAATCGCGAGTGCCGCCACCGCAACAGCCACCGTCGCCCCCATGCCGATCGTACGCTTCACCGCGATCCGCGCGCGATGCAAGACCAGAAGAAGCGCCGCCGCAAGGGCTGGCACAATAATCGGAGCGGCGAGCAAATGGGTCATGAGCCCTGCTCCGGCCTGCGCTCCGGCATCGGCTCGAGGCCGTCCACATGATCGCTTCCCGTCTGGAGCCGTATGCGTACCGCGAGCGCCATGATAAAACCGGTCATGCCGAACCCTATGACGATGGCCGTCAATACCAGAGCCTGGGGCACCGGATCCGCATAACCTTCTGTGCCGGCCGCCACGATAGGCGACACTCCGGGTCGAAGACGTCCCATGGAGAAAATAAAGAGATTGCCCGCAGTAGACAACATCGACAGTCCCAGCACCAATGAGAACGTCCGTCCACGGAGCAGTAAATACACAGCGCAGGCCGTCATGATCCCGATTCCGACCGCCATTACGAGTTCCATTGCCGGTCTTCTCCTGTTGCTGACGGCTTACGACGGACTTGTCCGAGGGTGGCCAGAGTCAGAAGCGTGGTGCCGAAGACGGCCATGAACACGCCGAGGTCGAACCCCATCGCGCTGACAAGCGGGATTTCGCCGAGGAGCGGCACAACGGGATGGCGCGTCACACTGGTGAGAAAAGGTAAGCCGGCCACCACGCTTGCGAGACCGGTCAATCCGGCAATCACCACGCCGCCTCCAATCCAGAGCCGGAAATCGATCCGGATAAGAGCGAGCAGGCGGCTCAGGCCCTCGCCCATGTACTGCATGATCAGCGCGAGCGCGGCGATGAGCCCCGCGACAAATCCGCCTCCGGGGAGATCGTGCCCTCGCAGGAACATGTGGAGCGCCACGAGAAGCCCGAACGACAACAGCACCCGTGCCGCCGCGGCAAAGATTAGGCGATTGGCTGAAAGGACCGGCGTGGATGACGCCCGCTCGCCGCGCAGTCCCTCCAAAAGCATCCAGGTGCATACGGCTGCAATGCCAAGGACAATAATCTCTCCGAACGTATCGAA